>JBMORB010000203.1:0-18900 GCA_049320925.1 Thermodesulfobacteriota bacterium
GCGAATGCTTTTTTCGGCGCGGTCAGGAACTCGCCCGCCTGCGGCGGGCTCAGACAGCCTGCCCGCTTGTTCCGAAAAAAGCATTCGCGCTCGGCTGCGCTGCAACGGGCGGGGTCAATCATTGTTGCCCGGTTGTTATATTATTTTGTCTGAATACGCTTTTCTGCAAGAGATAGCTGGTCATAACCCTAAAATGAAGGTTACAGCCGTTATTGTCGGGCCCCGCGGGCGGCGGCGTTATCCTTGCGCGCGGCAAGGCGGGTGGTGGCCGCCATGAGCAGGCCCCCGGCCAGGGCCAGGACCGCGCTGGCGACAAACAGGGGGCGGGCCCCGGTGTTGTCATAAAATATGCCGTTGCCAAAGATGCCCACCATCATGCCCAGCCCGAAGCTCACCGCGTTGTTGATGGCCTGGCCCAGGGTCTTGGCGCCTTCCGGGCTCACCCGGTCCATATAAAGAATGCTGGCCATGTGGAAGGCCGCATAGGTGGCCGCGTGCAGGATCTGGCAGGCCAGGATCATGGGTCCGGTGACGGCCACGGCCGTGAGCAGCCAGCGGGCGCAGGCCGCGAAAAAGGAAAAAATCAGCACCGATTCCAGGGAGAAGCGTGCAAAAAGCCGGGCAGATGCCAGCATGACCACGATCTCGGCCAGGGATGCCAGCGCCCAGGCAATCCCGATGAAGGTGGCGTCAAAGCCCAGGTCCTCCAGGTGAATGGAAAAAAAGCCGTAGTAAGTGCCGTGGCTGACCAGCATCAGAAAGGCGCAGAGCAGAAACATTCCCACCCGCTTTTGCCCCATCAGCGATTTAGCGCCGGACTTTTCACTCCGGCGCCTGGCATCCGGCAGGGCCAGTGCCCCGATGGACTGGAGCAGGGTGCCGGCCAGAATCAGCGGAATAATGATGTTGATGGAAAAAATGTCCGTAATACGGCCCATGGCAATGACCACCGCGATAAAACTGGCCGTTCCCCAGGCCCGGACCCGGCCGTAACTGTTTCGTTCCGGGCCCAGGATGTCCATGGAAAAGGCCTCCATAAAGGAGATCACCGGCGCCCGGAAAATGCTGTAAAAAAGGGTGATGATCAGCATGGGGTAAAAATCGGTGGTCAGCAGGAAAAGGCTCCACAGGCCCGCGCCGGCCAGGTTGCACAGAATGTAGATGAACTTGCGGGCCTTCAGCCGGTCGGCCAGGGCGCCCCAGATCAGGGGGAAGATCACGGTGGCGCCGGTCTGAATGGAAGAGAGGGTGCCGATTTGAAGACCGGAAAAATTCAGGTGATAGCAGTAGAGGTTAAAAAAAGGCAGAAACATGCCCAGCGTGCCGAAGTAAAGAAAATATTGCAGCGCAAGGCTGACCCGGCCGGAGGGTGTGTTCGTTTCAGTCGTCAAAGGCCCGATTTCCGGAAGGGCGGGGCACGGAATCACGACCGTGCGCCTTTCCCTCTGCTTGATTATTCGTTATGATCATGACATATATTAAGGACACTTGGAAAAAACCAAATCATCCGCAAAGGCGCAAAAGACGCATGGAAAAAACCGCCTCAGGAATCGGAATGCATGGTACCAGATATAAATGCATTTTGCCATTCTGTTTAATGACGGTGGTCCTGCTCATGTGGGGATGTTCGACCCGGGTGGCCTCCACTCCTCCGTCAAGACCCCACGCCGGCACCTACCGCCAGTTCGGTAAAGAATACCGGCTGTTGCCCAGCGCCGCCGGATTCGAGGAGGAAGGCACGGCCTCCTGGTACGGCGAGCCGTTTCACGGCAGAAAGACCGCCAGCGGGGAGGTTTACGACATGCACCGGATGACCGCGGCCCACAAGACCCTTCCTCTGGGCACCCGGGTGAAAGTCTACAACCGGCAGAACGGCAGAAGCGTGGAGGTGCGGATCAATGACCGGGGGCCTTTTGTGGCCAGCCGTATCATCGACCTTTCCTATGCCGCGGCAAAGGAGCTGGGCGTGATCGGACCGGGCACGGCGCCGGTGCGCATCGTGGCGCTTGAGCCGGGTCCGGGCGATGTCCGTCTCGGCACGGAGGAGGGGGTTTTCTCCTTTCAGGTGGGGGCCTTTGCCAGCCGGGAGAATGCGGATAACCTGAAGGCCGCTCTTTCAAAAAAGTTTGCCCATGTTCATGTGGCGGAATTTTTCGACGGAAACAGCACGCTTTACCGGGTGCGGGTGGGCCGGTATCCGTCCCGGGAGGCTGTTGAGGGGGCCCGGCCGGACATGGCCAGGGCCGGGTTTGAAGATGTGTTTGTGGTGGCCGAATAATTAATGTACTTTTCGTGGCGCCAGGAAAAGCACCAAAAGAAGGCGGCCCTGCCGCCTGGCCTTCGGCTTCCCTCGCGCAAACGCTTTTTTCGGCGCGGACAGGAACTCGCCCGCCTGTGGCGATTTTGTAGGGGCAGACCTGCGTGTCTGTCCCATCGATGGGCGAACACACAGGTTCGCCCCTGCAATACCTGTCCGCTTCTTCCGAAAAAAGTATCCGCGCCCGGCTGCGCTGCACGGGCAATATAAACCATTTATGCCTGGTTATCGGGCCGCTGTGTTGCACAAGCACTGTAACCAGAAAAAACATGGTATTTAAAACGGCAGTTAAAAATTCGATTCGCAAAACGATATGTAGAAATGGAAAAGCCCGAACTTCGAAACGTGGTATTTCTGGACCGGGACGGCGTGATCAACGAGGATTCTCCCGGCTATATCAAGAGCTGGGCCGAAGTGGTTTTTATCCCCGGAAGCCTGGAAGCCCTGCGGCGGCTCACCGAAGCCGGGTTCACCCTCATCGTGATTTCCAACCAGTCGGCGGTGGGACGCAACCTGATGACCCGTCACTGCCTGGATTACATGACCGCCAAAATGCTTCACGCGGTGGAAGAAGCCGGGGGCCGCATCACCGATCTGTTCTACTGTCCCCATGTGCCCGAGGATCGGTGCGACTGCCGTAAGCCCCTGCCCGGCCTGATTCACCAGGCCTGCGAAAAATATCACGTGGACCTGCTTTCCGCCTCCATGATCGGTGACAGCGCCAGAGACATGGAGTGCGCCAGGGCCGCCGGGTGCGGCTGCTCCATCCTGGTGCGCACCGGAAACGGCCAAAAGGCGCAAAAAGAGCTGGCCGAAAAAGGCGTTGTCCCCACCCGGATGGCCGCCGACCTGCTGGATGCCGCCATGTGGCTGATCGAAAACCACGCTCCGGACCCGGCCGCATGATCTCCATTCGCGGGGTCGTAGAGACCGTCAAATATCAGAACCCGGAGAATTTTTATACCATAGCCGGCCTGCGTATGGCACGGCCCGATACCCTGGTCACGGTGGCGGGCACCCTGCCGGGAATCGCGCCAGGCCAGACCGTCACGCTCACCGGCGAGTGGACCACCCATCCCAGATACGGCCAGCAGTTTGCCGTGCGCGCCTGCGAGATCATGCTTCCCTCCACGGTGGAAGGCATTCAGAATTACCTGCAATCGGGCCTGGTCCGCGGGGTGGGAGCCGCCATGGCCCGCAGGATCACCGCCCATTTCGGCGAAGACACCCTTTGGATCATCGAAAACCAGCCCCAGCGGCTGGCCGAGGTTCCCGGCATCGGCGAGGCAAAGGCGGACATGATCCGCACTGCATGGCGCGAGCACCACGCCGTTAAAAGACTGATGGACTTCTTGCAGGAAAAAGGGGTGGACGCGGCCCACAGTGCCCGCATTTTTCGGACGTACGGGGAAGATGCGGTGGATATTCTGCGGGCCGACCCCTTTCGCCTGGCCGAGGACCTGCCGGGCACCGGGTTTGTGATCGCCGACGCCATCGCCCTTGCCTCGGGCGCCGAAGCGGGTGACCCCCGGCGGATTCGGGCCTGTGTGCGGCACGCCCTGGACGAAAACAGCGCGGCCGGCAATGTGTTTGCCTTTGCCTCTCAATTGCTGGACCGCTGCGCCGCCTTGTTTCACATCGACCCGGCGGAGGCGGAGGCCGCCCTTTTCGAACTGGCCCGGGCCGACGAGGTGGTCATGGCCGAGATGCCTGGACCGGACCCGGATGTGGCCATTGTGTACCCCGCGGATCTGTACGCGGCGGAGACCGGCGTGGCGGCCCGGCTGGCGGCCCTGGCGTCGGTGCCGCCGGCCGAGGGGCGGGCCGATGCGGACGACATCATGGGCCAGGTGTTGCGGCAGCTGGCCATTCAGCCCTCCGACGAACAGATGGAGGTGCTGGAAAATATCGCCTCTCACCGGGTGGTGGTGGTGACCGGCGGGCCGGGAACCGGCAAGACCACCCTGATCCGGTCCATTGCCGCCGTGTTCGAAGGGGCCGGGAAAAAAGTGGTGCTGGCCGCGCCCACGGGCCGGGCCGCCAAAAGGCTTTGCGAGGTGTCGGGCCGGGAGGCGGTCACCCTGCACCGGTTGCTGGGCATCGGATTTGAGGAGTCCCCCTTTTTTAAAAATCAGGACAATCAGCTTCGGGCCGACGTGATCGTGGTGGATGAGGCTTCCATGGTGGACATTCAGTTATTCCACGTCCTGCTTTCGGCCACGCCGGTCACGGCTGTGCTGGTGCTGGTGGGGGACGTGTACCAGCTGCCGTCGGTGGGGCCGGGAAACGCGCTGCGGGATCTGATCGCGTCGCACACCCTGCCGGTGTTCGAGCTGACCCGGGTGTTCCGCCAGGCCGAACACAGCGCCATCATTCAGAACGCCCATCGTATCCGCCGGGGCGAGCGCCCGGACCTGGAGGGCGCCGCGGCGTTGTCGGCCGACGCCGACTTCTGGTTCGTGGAAAAAAACGAGCCCGAAGATATCGCCGCCGCGGTGAAGGACCTGTGCGTTTTCCGGCTGCCCCAAACCTTCGGCCTGGACCCCGTGCGCGACATTCAGGTGCTTACGCCCATGCACAAAGGGCCCCTGGGCACCATTGCGTTAAATCAGATGCTTCAGCAGGCGTTAAACCCCGCCCGGCCCGGCGGGGATGGGGCCACGCTGGCCGGTTTTGCGCCGGGGGATAAGGTGATGCACCTGAGAAACAATTACGCCAAGGAGGTTTTTAACGGGGACATCGGCACCGTGGCAGCCGTGGACGGCCGGCGGCGAATGATTGACGTGGATTATGACGGCCGTCTGGTCGAGTACGACGTGGTGGAGGCCGACGAGCTGGTGCTGGCCTATGCGGTCACGGTGCACAAGTCCCAGGGATCGGAATATCCGGCGGTGGTGATTCCCGTGACCACGCGCCACTACACCATGCTGGAACGGAATCTTTTTTATACCGCCGTGACCCGTGCCCGGAAACGGGTGGTGCTGGTGGGAACAAAAAAGGCGGTGGAAGTGGCCATGCGCAAAAACAACCCCCAAAGCCGTCGCTCGCTGCTGGCGGCCCGGCTCAATCCGGACATTGTCGACGAGGAGCGGTTTGAGCCGGAAGATATGGCGTGATTGCAGTTATCCGGTTTTTCCCTGTATCGTCTTCGTGTCCTTCGTGTTGAAACGTGCTGAACGTTCGGCCTTGCACGGGCAATCTTTGGTTTGTCAGTGGCACCCGACGGTGAAATCTTACTCGTGCTCGTAATCGTACTCTTGCTCGAAAAACCCGATGTGTGGAGAAGATTACGAGCACGATCACGAGTAAGAGTAAGATAAAAGATGCAGTTCTTTTAGGCCCTGTTTTCGATGTAAGCCGTCGCTGGCAGCGAAGCAAAAAGAAGAAGCACACGAAGAACAAGATCATGCGCCCCGGATGTGACTTTCTGCCTTGTTGGCAGGCCGATCAGAGGCATCGGCCGGTGTGGAAGCGGGCCGCCGCTGCCACAAGGGCCGGGGCCCAGGCCGGCGTGCCCAGGGCGTGGATATGGGTGTAGGCGGCCAGCGCATTGTGGCGGCAGATGCCGTCCCGGTGGTTGACAAAACCCTTGCCCCGGGTGGTGGAAAAGACCATGTCGGTGTCGGTGCCGTCCCACTGCCGCACCGTGGAATAACGGAACTCATGGCCTTGAATCCGCATGCCCACCGGAAAGAAGGGGTTTTCCCGGTCCACCACGGAAACGGTATAACCGTGGCCCGCGGGTTTTGACGAGATGCCGAAAGACACCGGCAGTACATTGCACATGGGATAGGCGGTGTCGCCCAGCACCAGCTCTCTGCCCAGGTACATCAGGCCCCCGCATTCAGCGTAAACGGGCAGTCCGGTTTCGGCCAGTTGAAGTACCTGCTTTCTGAACGATTCGTTGGTCGCCAGGCGTCCGGCATGAGTTTCTGGAAATCCGCCGCCCAGGTAAAGGGCGTCGATGGTTTCCGGAAGGGACTTGTCCGCCAGCGGGCTGACAAACACCAGGTCGGCGCCGGCCCGCTCCAGGGCCTCCAGATTGTCCGGATAGTAGAACTGAAATGCCGCGTCCCTGGCCACGGCAATAACAGGCCGAAAAGCCGGTTTTTCAGGGGTCGAAATCTCAGGCGGGGGGGCGTCCACCGGTTCGGCGGTTCGAGCAATGGCAAGAATGGCTTCCAGGTCGATGTACTGTTCGGCGATCCGGGCTGCCGCGTCCACCGCCTCCTGCGCCCAGGCGTGCTCCTGGGTGGGAACCAGTCCCATGTGACGCTCGGGAAAATCTTCGTCGGCCAGCTTGGGAATGGCCCCTACCACCGGAATGCCGCAGTAATGCTCAATGGACCGGCGCACAATGGCCTCGTGCCGGGCTCCTGCCACCCGGTTTAAAACAACGCCCCGAATATGGATGGAATCGTCAAAATGAATGCAGCCGGACACCACCGCCGCCGAGGTGCGGGTGGTCTTGGTGCAGTCCAGGCAAAGCACCACCGGCGCGCCCAGCAGCTTGGCGATTTCCGCCGTGCTGGTCCGGCCGTCGATGTCGATGCCGTCGTAAAGGCCCCGGTTGCCTTCAATAACGGCGATGTCCATGCCGGATACATGGGTGTGGAAAGAGGAGAGAACCGCTTCGGGGGGGATGAAAAAGGTGTCCAGGTTTCTACAAGAAACGCCGGCTGCCAGAGAAAGCCAGCCGGCGTCAATGTAGTCGGGACCTTTTTTAAAGGGAGCGACGCGTTTTCCCAGATTCTTCAGCGCGGCAGTGACGCCTATGGCAACAGTACTCTTTCCCGCTCCGCCTCGTAACGCCGATATAATCAGCCGCGGGCAGTGAATGGGGTCTCGCATCGGAATCTTTCGTCAGGGGTAAAAGCGCGTCCCTGTTTCCGCGGACCGGCCGGATTAGTCTTCGTGTTCCGTTGCCGCCTGTTTGCCCGTGCCCTTCAGTCCATACATGGTGGTGCTGCCGCTTGACCAGAACTCCAGAACCTGCATTTCCACCATCTTGTTGACATACTTCTTGGCGTCACGGGGTTTCATGCCCAGAATTTCCTGAAGATCGGAAAAATAGAACTTGGACTTGGTCTTGAGTTTCTTTTCAAGCGCCTCGACAACCATCTTGGTTGCAGTTTCCTGATCCATTTCCGCCATGGTGCGTCTCCTTCCAAAAGGCAAAAGAGAGACGGGGAACATCCCCGTCTCTCTTGCTGCCGGTTAAATGACTAGTCGGTGAACTTGAACTGCGTGGTCTGCCGCCAGGTGTAGTAGGCGGGATCACGGAAGTCGTCGATCAGGTGATGGGTGAATTCAAGGCCGCACTTCTCAAAGAAGCGCTCCCATCCGATCCGCTCGGCCCATTCGCCGATGCGCTCGTATTTCCGGGCGTCCTTGGCGTAGGCTTCAATGATCTGCTTGATGACCGCCGTGGTCTTTTCCCAGCGCGGAACCTCGTTGGGCAGGAAGGCCACCGCCACCTTGGAGAACTTGGGCGCGCTGATCCGGTTGGAGACCTTGCCGCCCACCATGATGACGATGCCGTCACCGGTCTGGTCCGCCAGGGGCAGGGCCGGGCACATGGTGTAGCAGTTGCCGCAGTACATGCAGCGCTCGTTGTTCACGGAAACGGTCTTGACCTCGGTGCCGTCCCCCAGGGCCTTCTTGATCGGCTTGATGGCCGCCGTGGGGCAGGCCGCCACGGCCAGGGGAATTTCGCACATCTTGTCAAGGTACTCGTCCTCGATCATGGGCGGTTTTCTGTGGTAGCCCAGAATGGCGATGTCCGAGCAGTGGACCGCGCCGCACATGTTCAGGCAGCAGGCCAGGGAAACCCGGACCTGGGCCGGCAGGGTCATGCTCTGGAAATACTTGAACAGCACGTCCATGGTCGCCTTCACCGGGCCGGAGGCGTCGGTGGCGGGCGTGTGGCAATGGACCCAGCCCTGGGTGTGAACGATGTTGGTGACGCCGGCGCCGGTGCCGCCGATGGGGAACTTGAAGCTGCCGCCGGCAAACTTTCTGCTGGCCAGGTCTTTCTTCAGGGGTTCCACCTTGCTTTCGGAATCGACCATGAACTCGATGTTGTTGCGGGTGGTGAAGCGCAGGTAGCCGCCGCAGTGTTTGTCGGCGATCTCGCAGATTTCACGGATGTGGGTGACGGTCATCAGGCGGGCGCCGCCCACGCGGACGGTGTAAACCTTGTCGCCGGATTTGGCCACGTGGACCAGGACGCCCGGCGCAAGGATTTCATGATACTCCCACTGGCCCTTGTTCTTGGCGATCACGGGCGGGTAGAACTCGTCGTATTTTCTCGGGCCGATGTCGGTGATACGGTCTTTCATCGGCTCTGCTGGATTATAACCAGAGGATATAAAAGCCATGGTTTTCCCCTTTCTTATCTCTGATGGTTTTTCCGATATTCTTTGATGTCTCTCTCAAAACCGCCGGGAACCTCGTCTTCCTTCCAGAAGATGTACGGGTTGCTTCTGGGTTCCTTCACGTGCTGGGCCACCGGAGTGATGTTGGTCACTTCAAGCAGCTTCTGGAAGCCCTGGCGCTTCATCAGTTCGCCCAGACGTTCGCGGTTCTTGCCCTCTTCCATCCACCAGTCCCAGACCGCTTCGATGACTTCCTTGATCTCATCGTAGGGCTCTTCAACCTTGACGAAGGGAACCAGCAGGGAGCCCATCTGGGCGCCGTCGAGAATGGGGGCCTTGGCGCCGGCCAGAATGGACAGTCCTTTTTCCTTGCCGGGCTTCAGGGCTCTGGGCATGACGTTGATGCAGTGCATGCACCGGGTACATTCGCGGTTGTCGATGGTCAGCTTGCCGTTTTCGTACTTCATGCAGCCGGTGGGGCAGCGGCTGATCACTTCAGCCTGAATGTTGAAGGGGCCCCAGTTGCCTCCGGCATGGGCGCCGGCGTTGGGCGGATATTTTCCGTCCACGTAGCCTTTAACTGCGGCCTGATCAATCTGGATGTCGTCTCTCCAGGTGCCGACAAAGGAGAGGTCGGCCCGGGCGATGGAGGCCACGCAGCAGTTGGGGCATCCGTCGAACTTGAATTTAAACTTGTAGGGGAAGGCCGGGCGGTGAAGCTCGTCCTGGTACTCGTTGGTCAGGTAGTGGCACAGGGCCTGGGTGTCGTAGCAGGCGTATTCACAACGGGCCTCGCCGATACAGTCGGACGGGGTCCGCAGGTTGGAGCCGGAGCCGCCCAGGTCCTGATTGTGCGTGTGGGTCAGTTCAAAGAAGATCTCTTCCAGCTGGGGCGTGGTAGTGCCCAGGAAGATGATGTCGCCGGTGGAGCCGTGCATGTTGGTCAGGCCGCTGCCGCGGAATTCCCAGAGGTCGCACAGGTCCTTGAGGTACTGGGTGGTGTAGAACTTGCCAGCGGGCTGGGCCACGCGCATGGTGTGGAAATGGGCCACGCCGGGGAACTGCTGGGGCTGATCGCAGTAACGGCCGATAACGCCGCCGCCGTAACCGAACACGCCCACGATGCCGCCGTGCTTCCAGTGGGTGACGCCGTCCTTGAAGGACAGTTCCAGAACACCCAGAAGGTCTTCCACCACGTCCTGAGGAATCTGGTACTCAATTTTCTTTACGTTCTTCGCTCTTGCCTCTGCTTCCTGCTTGAGGTCGGACACAAAGCTGGGCCATGGTCCTGACTCCAGCTGGTCGAGCAAAGGAGTCTGATGTTTCGCCATTCTTTTCCTCCATTTTGTGAATAATGAAATGATCTTGCCTGACGGCAATCAAAACACTCGTGCCTCGTACTGCTATACCCAGGTTCTCCGACGGAGAACTACCTGTATGTATCGATCTCCTTTTTGATTTCCGGGGCCACTTCGTACCCCAGCAGTTCCGCCTTGTCGCAGTGGGTCACGGCCAGGGCGGGTTCGCCTTTTTCAAGATAGGCAATGGCCAGATTGTTGTGGGCCACGGCAAAGGCCGGTTCGATTTCAAGCACTTTTTTGTTGGTCTCGATGCTCTTGTCGATCTGGCCGTTCATCAGGTAGGCGTTGCCCAGGTTGGTCTGGGCCTGGATGAAATTGGGGTTGATGGCCACCGCCTTTTCAAGCGCTTCAATGGCCGCCTCGATGTTGCCCATCTGCAGGTGGACGAACCCGATGTTGCCGTAGCCTTCGGCGAAATTTGACCGGGCATTGACCGCCTTCTGGTTGTAGAGCAGGCACCCCTCCAGGTCGTTCTGGTGCATGCGGATGCCGCCCAAAAGCACATAAGCCTCGGAAAAGGTTGGGCTGAAGCCCACCGCCTCGTGCAGTTCATGCTCGGCTTCGGCAAATTTTTTCTGGGCCAGCAGGGCCACCGCGTAGTTATAGCGGGTCATGCCGCAGGTGGGGTTTGCATGGACGGCGGTTTTGTGCTGCTCAAGATAGCTGTCGGCGTTTGCTGGCTGTGTCATGGGCCTGTCTTTAACCGGGCTGTTGAAATAACAATTTATAAAAAAGCCACGTTAATAAAAGAGCTATATTAAGCTTGACCATGGGGGTATTGTCAAGAGAAAAGAAAATAAAAAAGCACAGGTGTCCCCGCCTTTTTCCGGAACGCCGGCAGTCCGGGAACCGTGGCCTGCATCGTTGCGCCCCGATAGTTTTGATATTGTTATTCAGCAGGGTGTGTGATAACACAAAGAACAAACCAGACCATCCGAAAGCAAACAGGAGGATGTATGCGACAGGGATGCTATACAGCTTTAATTACTCCACTTTCCGATCACGGGGTGGATGAGAAGGGCCTTTCTCGCCTGGTGGAGTTTCAGATGGAAAACGGGATTGCCGGCATCGTGGCCGTGGGCACCACCGGCGAAAGCCCCACTCTCACCTGGGAGGAGCACAACCGGGTGACCGGGCTTATCGCCCGGCAGATCCGGGGACGGGGGACCTGTATCGCCGGTACCGGCAGCAACAACACAGACGAAACACTTTCGGCCACGGAGCATTGCGTCAAGGCCGGGGCCGAGGCCGTGCTGCTGGTGGACCCTTATTATAACGGCCCCAGTTCCCTTGAGATACGCCGGGAGTATATCGAGCCCGTGGCCAGGGCTTTCCCCGACACCCGCATTATCCCCTATGTGGTGCCGGGCCGCACCGGCACCCAGGTGCTGCCCGAGGACCTGGCCCTGTCCTATCGCCATTTTCCCAATGTGGACACGGTCAAGGAAGCCACCGGCAACCTGGAAAACATGCGGCGGACCCGCCAGTGCTGCGGGCCGGATTACCATATTCTGTCCGGCGACGACAACCTGACCTTTCAGATGATGACCGATCCGGAGATCACGGCCTGCGGCGTGATTTCGGTTTATTCCAATATTTTTCCCCGGGCCCTGTCCCGAATGGTGGAATCCATCGCAAAGGACGACAAGGAGGAGGGCCGACGGATTTCGCTGGGCCTTTCACCGCTGCTGGAACTGGTGACCGTGGTGTCCACCGAACAGACCCCGCTGGGCAAGGTGACCTGCAAGGCGAGAAACCCCCTGCCGGTCAAAACCCTGATGGCCCTGCTGGGCATGCCTTCGGGTGCCTGCCGAAAGCCGCTGGGCCGCATGACACAAAAGGGGCTCGATATTCTGGTGGCGGCCGCGCAAAAGGTTTTTGCCGAAACCCCGGAGTTTTTCGCGCCGGCGGCCGAGTTCTTCAAGATCGACGTTGAGGCCCGGCTGTTTGACGCCGGCGTCGCAAGCGCTCTGGTTTACGCTGACTATTAATCCAAAGACGGCGGTGAGCATGGTGGATGTGCGCGGGTATTGCGACCCGGCCTTTGAAAAGGTGCGAAAGGCATTTGTCGCCAACTTCAGCATGGGCAAAGAGCGCGGGGCCGGTGTCGCCATCGTGATCGGCGGCAACCCCGTGGTCAACATCTGGGCCGGGGCCGCCGATTTTTTTGGCCGGCGTCCATGGCAGGAAAACACCCTTGCCAATATTTATTCCGCCACCAAGGGGGTTACGGCTGTCTGTGCCCACCGGCTGGTGGAAGAAGGCCGCCTGGACTTAGACAGGCCCGTGGCCGTCTACTGGCCGGGTTTTGAAAAAAACGGCAAAGAGGCCATCACCGTCCGCATGCTGTTAAATCACACCGCCGGCATGGTGGCCTTAAAGCGCCGTCAGCCGGCAAAAGCCCTGTATGACTGGAAAACCATGACGGGCGCGCTGGAAGCCCAGTCCCCCTGGTGGCGCGACGGCACCCTGGGGTATCATCCGCTGACCTATGGCTGGCTGGTGGGTCAACTCATTCGCAACATCACCGGCATGTCCGTTGGCCAGTATCTGAAAAAAGAGATTACCGGCCCCCTGGGCCTGGACCTGCACATCGGCCTGGATGCCTCCCATCACCATCGGTGCGCCACCATGATAATGCTGCGGGTGCCCACCATTCACATGGACTGTATTCGGTTTGCCGCTGAAATGATCACCCACCCCTTTGGCGCCACCTCATGCGCCTTCGGCAATCCGGTAAGTATTGCCACCGGTGTCAACACCCCGGCCTGGCGCAGCGCCGAGATCCCATCGGCCAACGGCCAGGCCACGGCTCTGGCCCTGGCCCGGCTCTACGGGGTGCTGGCCAATGGTGGTACGCAGGGGAACATTCGTGTGCTGTCACCCGAGTCGATCGACCGGTGCATTCAGGAGACTTCCGGAGGGCCGGACGCGATATTGAAACTGCGGACCCGTTTCAGCCTGGGATTCATGCTCAACCAGGACAATCCGTCGGGCAACATGGGGCCGGGCCGGCGGAGCTTCGGCCACCCCGGCGCCGGCGGCGCCCTGGGCTTTGCCGACCCGGACGCGAAAATGGGTTTCGGCTACGTGATCAACAAGATGGATACGTTTATCCTGGTGGACCCCCGTGCCAGACGCCTGATCGACGCAGCCTACGAGTGTCTGTAACCACCCTGTTGTCCCTTTCCCAATCGCTATCGGTATCGAAATCGATCCTCCCTCTCCCTTTGGGAGAGGGACGGGGTGAGGGTTTCAACCCCGACTCCAACCCGTTGATGGTCGGTCGGGACATGCCGACAGAGAGCCAAATGTAGCGGCGACCTCACGCGGCGCAAGCGCCTGCGCTGCGCGTCAGGTCGCCATCCAGCCGGCGCGGGCCGTCGGCCTTTTTTATGGAAGCCTGAAGGCTTCCGCTACCTTATCCCAATCGCTATCGGTATCGAAATCGGTATCGACATCGGCCGACCGCCTCCCGATGGCTCGACATTCATTCGTCATTGCGCGGCAAGCAATCCTCTCCGGTATCCAGTAAAAAATGATCCCATGCCTTCCGTCATGCCGGACACCAACACGAAGTCCAGCCCGGTGGGGGTATCAACGGCTGGCACGGAGAGGATTCGATACCGATCCCGATAGCGATAGGGATGAAGGTATGAAGGTCAATTTTAACTGGACCCCGGATCGGGGTCCGGGGTGACGAGGGAAGAAAGGCCGGGGTGACGGAAGCCGGAAAAGCAGCTATTCGGTTCCGACCCCGATCCCGATAGCGATGTGGGTGGCTGATGATGCGGTGGGCAGGGCCCGGCCCCGGAGCTATTTTTTCACGGTAAACCCTTCTCCTTTGAACAGAATCGACTTTAACCACCGGAACCCGAATTTCAGCAGTTCGATTTCGCTGCTGCGAATCCGTTCCATGGTGCCGGGGTCGATGTCGTAACGGGAAAGAAAGCTGCTTTCAAACACGAAACGCCGGAAGGCGTCCACGTCGTAGGAAGCCATGAAGAACATCTTTTTGGCCTGTTCGGTCAGCTGAATGTTGGGCGGAAAGGAGCGCTTGCGCACCACCAGGTCGGTCCACTCGGCATTGATTTCGTCATGAATGTCCACGCCCTGGTCTTTGCGCCATTCAGCCACGGTCCATTCTTTTTTCTCCTCAAAGCCCCTGCAGTGGGGTTCGTTGACAAAAAAGAAAAACCCTTCGCCGTCGGGAACGCCGCCTTCGTCTTCCTTGTGGCTCAGGGTGGCCACGCCCAGGGGATAGTAGCGGCAGGCGGTGGGCCGGTCCTCGTAGACGATGCAGCCGTCGTCCCGCACAAAGGGGCAGGAGGACTGCTCGTCATCCAGCAGCTTGAGGGAGACCACCGGCAGGTCGGTTTTTTCCAGCAGGTGGGGCTCGGTGTAGATGGCCAGAAATTCGCTGGAGGAGAGACCCAGGCGGTTCTTGAGCCGGACGATATCATAAGGGGTGAGCAAAATGTTGATGCCCCGGCAGCAGGTGGTGAAACAGGAAACGCCCTTGTGGCATTCAAACACGAAACGGTTCTCCATTCCGAACCGGACGGGGTTGATGACGGCGGTGGCGCCGCCGGATGAATCGGTTTTGTCAGACATGCTTTTCAGGTTCTCCTTATTATTGATGTTTGTCCGTATTTTTCACATTCCGGAGCGATAGTAAAGTCAAAAAGCTGGCGGGCGCGCTTTTCCCGTCCGGATCGAAACCGGTATCGGTGTCGGCATCGGCCCCATGCCCGGTCCTTGAAATATAAGGACCGATGAGGTCCGCCGGAGGGGCCGAATACCGGCAAAAAATGCTTTGCGGATTCTTGCGTTTGGTGTTAAACCGCTGTAAGGTATTTAGCCTGAAACGTTTTTGCGGTACAGGGCGGGCCGCCGCAGCGCGAGCGTGAAAAACAGGCCCGCCTTTAAAAAAAAGAATCTTATGGCTGGAATCATGTGCGAAGCGTTTGCCGCGGGACGGCGTTTTATGGGGCGCCTGGCCCATGGGGAGGACATTCTTTCCTCAACGGAGGCGTTCTGCGCGCGCCATTCGATTCAGGCCGGGGTCTTTTCCCTGATCGGCGCAGTGTCGTCGGCCACCATCGGGGCCTATGATCAGAAACAGCAGGTATATGTGACGGTAAAAGAGGACCGGGAGCTGGAAATCCTGTCCTGTACCGGCAACATTTCTTTAAAAGAGGGCAAACCCTTTGCGCATGCCCATGTGGTGCTGGGCGACCATGCGGGCGCGACCATCGGCGGGCACCTGTTTTCCCCGACCATTGTTTTCGCCGGCGAGATCCACATGATCGAGCTTGTCGGAACGCCCCTGGAAAGAACCTATGACGATGTCACCGGCCTGATGCTGTGGCACATGGACACCTGAATGATGCGACCTGACGGCGGAGGGCAGGGTTTCGTGGATCGTCATATAGTGGAAAGAAAATTCAAACTTTAGAGATATCCCATAATCAAACGGCAGGAGATTGACAATGGAACTCACCATAACCCGCGCCAAGCAGTTGAAAGCGCATCCCAGGGATGAGGAACTGGCTTTCGGTACCGTGTTTACCGACCACATGTTCAACATGGATTATTCCCCGGAAAAGGGGTGGCACAATCCCCGGATCGAGCCCTACGGGCCTTTTGTCCTTTCACCGGCATCCATGGTGCTGCACTACGGGCAGGCGGTGTTTGAAGGGCTCAAGGCCTATCGCACCCCGTCCGGCGCCGTCCAGCTCTTCCGGCCGAAAAAAAACCTGGCCCGGCTCAACGATTCGTGCCGGCGGCTGTGCATCCCCGAATTTGAAGAGGCCCGGGTGCTGGACTGGCTCAAGCAGCTGGTGGCCCTGGACAAGGCGTGGGTGCCGTCAAAACACGGCACATCCCTTTACATCCGGCCCTTTGTCATCGCCACCGATCCCTATGTGGGCCTGCGGTCCTCCAACACCTACCGGTTTGCCATCATCCTGTCACCGGTGGGCGCCTACTATCCCGAGGGCTTTAACCCGGTCAAGATATGGGTCACCCGCAAATACGTGCGGGCCGTGCGCGGCGGCGTGGGAAACGTGAAAACCGCGGGCAACTACGCGGCCAGCCTCTATGCAACGGAAGAGGCCCACAAGGAAGGTTATACCCAGGTGCTGTGGCTGGACGGCGTGGAACAGAAGTACGTGGAGGAAGTGGGGTCCATGAATATTTTCTTCGTGATCAATAACGAACTGGTGACCCCCATGCTCAACGGCAGCATTCTGCCGGGCGTGACCCGGGATTCGGTGATCGAACTGGCCAGGTCCTGGAAAATGGCGGTGTCCGAGCGCAGAATCAGCATCGACGAGGTTCTTGAGGCGCAGAAAAAGGGCGCCTTGTCCGAAGTGTTCGGATCGGGCACCGCGGCCGTGATCTCGCCGGTGGGCATGATCAAGTGCGAGAACACGGAAGTGACCATCGGCGACGGCAATGCCGGGCCGTTTTCCAAAAAATTATTTGCCACCCTCACCGATATTCAGTACGGCAAGACCAAGGGACCGGAGGGGTGGATCGAACCGGTTGAGTAGTCCGAAGGGTTTTATATAATGACGTCCCGCAGCCGGCCATCCTGCCGGATCACGGGACGTCATTTTTTTTGTTTTTCTTCAGGATGTCGAGAATCCGGGGAATGTAGTCATTTGCCTTGTCCGCCGAAAAGGTGCAGGCCCCCGCGCCCCGGTGCCCTCCGCCCTCAAAACGGGAGAGCATTTCCCCCACGTTGACGTTGCATCCCCGGTTGAAGATGCTGTGACCCACGCTGACCACTACCCGGCTTTTGTCTCCGTCCGGATGGCGGATTTTTACGCTGACCACGGCCCCGGGAAAAAGAGAGTAGGCCAGAAACCGGTTGCCGGTGGGCGCGGTTCCCAGGGACCGAAAATCGGTGACCGCCACATGGCCGTGAAGGACGGTGTGCTTTTTCAGGTGTTCGGCAAACCGCCGGTTTTCCTCGATGGTCCGGTCGCAACGGGCCTGGACCGCCTCGTGGTCCATGACCCGATCAACGGGAAGCCGGCCCAGCAGGTTCACCAGCAGGTTCCAGTAGGGCTCCTCGGACCGGTCATGGTTGGCAATGGTCATGGAGAGCAGCAGGTAGGGATGGTTTTCGGGATAGAGTACCTCCTCCTGGGAAAGATCGGCGGAATCAATCTTATCGGTCTGAGCCACCAGTTCGGCAAAGTCACGGGTAAAACGGTCTTTGTAGTACTCATAAACCAGGCCGGCCGCCGACGGCGCTACCCGGAAAAGACCTTCAAAACGGGTATCCACGCGGTTTGAGTGGTGATGGTCGAACCACATGGCACAGTTTTCGTGAAACGGCAGGTTGGCCAGGATGTCGCCGCTCTGTATGGTCACCCTTCGCTTCTGTATCTCACTGGGTTCAACCCAGGCGGTCGGTTTCGATATTTTCAAAACATCGAAAAGCAGGACGGCGCACACCACCCCGTCAAAGTCCGGACGTGTCACAATTCTCATGGTTTACCTGCTTCCCGGCGCCGCCGGTTATGCCGGCGGCCGCCGATTTTTTCAAAACAGCGTAACAGCTCTGGCGCGTTGATTCAACCGCATTTTTATGTCTTTCGACGGGCGCTGGCACAGGCGGATCATGTCTGGTAAAATAGGATTGCCGCCAGAAGATTATCCGGCGGCGAAAGGAGGCGCGATGCTGGCAAAGATTATCATCAAACGGCGGTTCAAAAAAGGCTCCACCCGCGAGGTGCTGCCCCTGCTGCATGATCTTCGGTTCGCGGCCATGTCCCAGCCGGGTTATGTGTCGGGCGAAACCCTGATGCAGTATGACGATCCCCGGAAGCTGGTGGTCATCGGCACGTGGCAGGACATGAACAGCTGGCAGCAGTGGAAGAAAGATCCCCGGCGCAACGAGTTCGAGGCCATGCTCAATGTCTATCAGGAAGAGCCCACGGTGTACGAGGAGTATGTGCTGGGCACGGCATTGCATGACTGACCCTTCGGGCGAGCCACCCGGACCGCATCGGCTCTTGTTGCAGGCCGCTCGCGGCGGATTGACCATGGCTTTACGTCCCGCGCCTTGCATCTTTCGGCCAAATCAACTCGTGGAATATCCGGGCTAACCCACGATTTCCGTCCGGTTGCGGCCGTTCTTCTTGGCTCTGTAGAGGGCCTTGTCCGCGGCTTTCAGGACGGCTTCGGGCGAAGGGCGGCGGGAGGACCGCTGGGCCAGGCCGATGCTGACCGTGACCGACACCTGTTTGCGTTTTCCGGGTTTTGTTTTCGCGGAAACATCTGTTTTGCCCTTTTTCCGGGCCGGGTTTCGAATGGTAAAGGACGAGCGGCTCACGGCAACGCGGACCTGTTCGGCCTCCGCCTTTGCCTGGGCCATGTCCTTTCCCGGAAAAACAAGGGTGAACTCCTCGCCGCCGAACCGGAAGGCCCCGGCTTTTGCTTTTCCCAGGGCCGCGGCCACCATCCTCAGCACTTCGTCCCCCACGTCATGGCCGTAGCGGTCGTTGAACCGCTTGAAGTGATCCACGTCAACCATGGCAATGGCGTAAGTCTTTCCCAGGGACTGCAGCTTTTCGTTGAGCGCCCGCCGGGACGGGAGCCCGGTCAGTTCATCCCGGTAGGCGAAAAAGTGTCCGGTCTCAATCATGGAAATCAGCAGCACCCCCACGGCGCCCGACGCGGCCAGCCTGAAAAACACGGGGCCGTTTTGCGGGAAAAAGGCGATGGCGGCCAGGACAGCGGCCCAGAAAAAACCGTCCCGGGCCGGGGAAGGGTCTTGCAGGTACATGATCAGAAGCCATGCAAGGGAAAGGCCGGTTACCAACAGGGG
>JBMORB010000204.1:0-2521 GCA_049320925.1 Thermodesulfobacteriota bacterium
CGGCATCCGGCTTCCCCGTTCCGGGAAAAATCCGCCTGTCGGTATCATTTTCGCCAAGGAGTCCATGACGGTGGTTCTTCCGGGCGGCGGCCTGGAAGGGCGGGCCTATGTGGCCGACATGAAGACCGTCGTTTATCCGGAAGAAACAGACCTTTTTTCGGAATCCTTCGGCGGTATCGTTTCCAGGGCGCTGGCCGGCATCGACAAAACCCGGCTGGCCCGTGTCTGGTGCGTGCTGCCGGACAGCATGGTCGATATCCGCTATCTCAAGCTGCCCAAGACATCCGGTGAAAACCTGGCCAACGCCGCGCTCTGGAGTTACAAAAAAGAGGTGGTGGCCGATGAAAAGGATATCGTTTTCGATTATGAACGGCTGGAGGAGATCACCGAACGGGGGGTCGCCAAGGTGGGGGTCTGCGCCTACAGCGCGCACAAAGACGCCATTGTCAGGGTGCGGGAATTACTGGAGGGGGCGGGCTGCGTCATTGAAGGCATCACCTCAAGCGCTTTTGCGCTCCAGACCCTGCTAAAAAATCATACTCTTAACGCCGACATGGGCAATATCTGCTGCGTGCACGTGGGACGGGACGCTTCGGTGATTCATGTTTTTTCAGGCGCCGGCCTGATGCTGGTGCGCCAGATCCGCGCCGGTCTGGCCAGTCTGGCCGAAAGCATGGCCGGCGGGGGACGGGAAGAAACGCTGCACATGGAAAGCGAAAACACTTCCCGGACGGCGGTGGAACAACTGGTGCGGCTCATGAGAGAGATGAAACCTGTCGCCGGCACGGAGGCGGACACGCTTTTTCCCGCGCTGGGGCCGGCCGTGGAGCGTATCGGCCGCCAGATCGAACGGACCATTGCCTACTTCCGGCAGAATGTTCAGCCGGACCGGATGTCCGCCGTTCTGCTTCACGGTGAAGTGGCCGGCTACCGGCCGTTTGTCGGTGCCATCGCCGACCTTTTAGGCATTCCGGTTTACACGCCCGACGAGATGCTGAGTTCCGACGTCAAGATGGTGCATTCCGAAAACCTGAGGCAGGAGGCCCAGTTCCTCACCGGGCTGGGACTGGTCCGGGCCGGCCTGGCCGACACTCCCAATCTTCTTTTTACCTTCAGGGACAAGCGGACCTACCGGACCGCCGCGATTCTCAACCGGTCCGCCTGGGCCGCCTGCATTCTGGCGGTGGTGCTCTGCGCCGGCACGGCGGCATGGCAGGCGGTTTCCCTTTCGGGGCTCAAGCAGCAGAAGGCCCGGCTGGCAGGCAAAGGGACCGGCGGCGACCTGGATCAGACGGTGCTTGACCGCCTGTCCGGCGACGTTAAGGCCCGGCAGGAAGCGTTGAAGCGGAAGGCCGGGAAGATGGAGCCCCGGGTGCTGATCAGCGAACTGGTGGCCCGCACGCCGGAGACGGTGAAGCTTTCCGGCATGAACCTGAGCCTGTCCGGAACCCGGCGGATCGACCTTTCCGGGTATGTGTTTGGCGGTGAATACGCCCAGGAGTCGGCCCTGGTGGCCTATGTGCTGGACCTGAGCGAGTCGCCGCTGTTTGACCAGGTGACCGTGAACAGCCGGAAAAAAATCTCGCTGGGCGGACAGAACGTGCTTGAATTTTCAGCGACCATTACTTTGTAGGGATATTTTCCAATGAACCACCATGCGGCCGGGCGAATGCACAAACAGACACTGATCGTGACGATTGCCGGCGCGGCGATAGTTGCCGGCGCCGTGCTGCTGCTGATCTGGCCGCTTTCCCGCGGGGTGGACAGAACACGCAAAGAGATTGCGGCCATTGAAGACAGAAACAAGAACCAGGAGACCCTTGCTCCCGTCTATCAGGAAATGGCCAGGCTGAACGAGGATCTGCAAGCGGCCCTTGCCGAGATTGAGGCCGCCGGGTCGGCGCCGTTTCTGACCGAACCCGATATTCAGCGGCTGCCGGAATCTTTCCGCGCGGCCATGGCCCGGGCGGGCATGAATCTGGAAACCTGCGTGCCGGACCTGGCCTCCATCACCCGGGGGGAGAAGTCTTTTTCGCTGGATCTGGGGTTTGCGGGCGATTTTAAGAATCTGCCCCAGTGGCTTTCCCTGCTGGAGGCGGAAAAACGGGTGGCCGAGATACGGCGGATGGAGATCGCCCAGAAAACGGCGAAACAGTACGGCATGACTCTTTGGGTTGACATGGACCGGTGAGATGACGCTTCGGGAAAAAATCATCGTGGCGATGGCGGGCCTTGCGCTGCTGTACGGTGCCTATGAACTGGGGCTGAAAAACCTGTTCACCGGTCCCGGCGCGCCCGTGGGCCAGCCGACGGGGAAGACCCCGGTGGCGCAATCCCCCCTTCCCGGTGCCGCCGCCCAGACCACGGACCAGGCCTCGGCCGGCAATCTGACCCAGCGGGATCGGTATATTATCGACCACCGGAACAGCCGGTGGGAGACAGACCCCTTTGTGAGCGGTGAGGTCATGGCCGCCACGGGCGCTGCCGAGGGAGGCCGGGCGTCGGCGGGGGGAGGCGGACA
>JBMORB010000205.1:0-2516 GCA_049320925.1 Thermodesulfobacteriota bacterium
TGTTCCCAAAAACCAGCAGTATAAAAAATTACCGGCCTTTCATAAGCACGGCCTCAATGAACGGATCAATGTCGCCGTCCAGCACCCCGTAAACATCACCAATTTCAAGGTCCGTGCGGTGATCCTTGGCCTTCTGGTAAGGATGCAAAAAATAGGAACGGATCTGGTTGCCCCAGGCAATCTCGTCCTTGCCTTCCTGTATGTCCCTCATTTTCTGATCCTGCTTGTCTTTTTCAAGCTGGTAGAGTCGGGCCCGCAGAACGGACATGGCGATTTCCCGGTTCCGGATCTGGGACCTTTCCTGCTGGCACTGGACCACCACGCCGGTGGGATAGTGGGTAATGCGCACCGCGCTGCTGGTCTTGTTGACGTGCTGGCCCCCGGCGCCGCTGGCCCGGAACGTGTCGATGCGCAGGTCTTTTTCATCGATATTGATCTCGATCTGCCGGTCGATCTGGGGAAAGACAAACACCGAGGCAAATGAGGTCTGCCGCTTGCCGCTGGCGTTAAATGGCGAAATGCGCACCAGCCGGTGCACGCCGGTTTCGTTTTTCAGGTATCCGAAGGCGTTGAGACCTTTGGCCGAGAAAGTGGCGCTTTTGAGGCCCGCCTCGTCACCGGGCTGATAGTCGATGAGCTCCAGCTTGTAGCCTTTTCGCTCGACCCAGCGGGTGTACATGCGGAACAGCATTTCGGCCCAGTCCTGGGCGTCGGTGCCCCCGGCCCCGGCGTTGATGGCCACGATGGCGTCGGCCGGGTCATCTTCATCGGAAAGGGTCAGGTCAATGGAAAGCTTTTCGATCTTTTTTTTGAGCAGATCCACCCGCAGGGCCGCTTCAGCGGCGGTCTCAGGGTCCGTTTCCTCCTCGGCCAGTTCCAGCAGGACCTCGACGTCTTCCGCTTCCCGGCCCAGCTCGACAAGCAGATCCAGCCGCCCCGACAGCAGGGAGCGCTCTTTTAACAGCGTGGCCGCTTTTTCCGGGGTGTTCCAGAAGCCTTCCCTGGCGACCAGGGCCTCGATCTCCGCCAGCCGTTCCTTCATGACGGGTACGTCAAAGATAGCTCCGGAACTGTTCGATTTTTCCGTAAGACTCCCGAATGGCCTGCCTGATTTCCGCGCTGTTGCCGATCACCATCTGTCCTCCATGAAGCATGCTTAAAAACTTGTCTTATCGCCGTCTCGGCCCGGATGCTTCTGTGTTCCGCGTTCCGTTTTGGCCCGGCCTGAATATATACCACAGAATGCCGATGAATCCCACCAGGCATATTTTCGCGAACAGGTCGCCATACCGGCTGTAAACCGTCATGGCGCGCATCACCGGCACTTCCCAGGTCTTCACGCTTTCCACGAAAAGCGGCGTGGCGCCGACCATCCGGCCCGTGGGCGCGATATACCCGCTGACGCCGGTATTGGCCGAGCGAACCACGGCCCGCCGGGTTTCCACGGCCCGGAACACCACCATGGAAAAATGCTGCCAGGGCGCGCTGGTTCTGCCGTACCAGGCGTCGTTGGTGATGTTGACGATCAGGCCGGCGCCGTTTTGAACGACCCGCCGGGCCTGGTAGGGAAAAATAATCTCATAACAGATCTGCACCCCGAGCGGCAGGCCGTCCAGGTCAAGGGTCCGCCCGACTTTCCCGGCGGTAAAATCACCGGCCGCCGCCACGATGGTTCGCACAAAGGGCAGCCACTCCCGCAGGGGCCCCAGCGGAACGAACTCACCGAAAGGCACCAAGTGGGTCTTGTCGTAACGGCCGGCGACCCGGCCCTGGGGCGTGATCAGGTAGGCGCTGTTGTAGTATTCGGTCACGCCGTTCTCCCCGGCGGCCGCCGGCGCTCCCGCCAGAAACCAGGCCCCCGTTTCCCGGGCCGTTTCCAGAACCTTTCGCGTCGCCTCTGCGTCATACAGGAAATAAAAGGGCATGGCGGTCTCGGGCAGCACCACCAGGTCCGGGCCTTCAACGGCGGCCCGGCGGCATAATGCCAGGTATTTTTCAACGGTGGCGTCCCGGAAAGCAAAATCCCATTTCTGGTTCTGATCGATGTTGCCCTGGACCACGGCAACCTTTTTTTTGGGCGCGTCCGTCATGATGGCCGATACCTGTGTCAGACGCCACGCGCCGTATAGCCAGGCGCTGCCCGCCATTATCAGAAACAGGATGAAAAGGGCCGACACACCGGCCTTTTCGGTTGCCGTAAGAGACTTTCGCTCCGGCAGCCGGGAGGCGGCCCAGGCCAGAAGGCTGTTGGCCAGAACAATCAGAAAGGAGATGCCATAGACGCCGGTCAGGTCGGCCATCTGAATCAGGGGCAGGACCCGGTACTGGGAACAGCCGATCGGCTCCCAGGGAAACCCGGACAGCAGAAAGGAACGGACATACTCCAGGCCCGTCCAGGCCACGGGCGCGGCCAGAATGCGAAGGGCCGGCCGATTCCGGAGGCCGGCGTAAACCGCGGCGAAAACCCCCATGTAAAACGCCAGGTAGATCGCCAGCAGCAGAAAAAGCCCGACTGC
>JBMORB010000206.1:0-2513 GCA_049320925.1 Thermodesulfobacteriota bacterium
AAACCCCGGGCCGGGCCGGCGCGTTGGCCACTTTTTCGGAAAGCCGGTCTTCGGGCAGAGAAGGTTCTTTGTCGGTCGTTGCCTGTGTGTTCATCTGATAGATCTTGCTCTTACTCTTGCTCTTACTCTTAATCGTGCTCTTACTCTTGCTCGTGATCCTGATCGAAACAAAAAAACGATTACGATCACGAGTACGATCAAGAGTAAGATAAAACGCAAAAAGGTATCGAAAATCAATTTTATGCTGGATCGCCGGGTCAAGCCCGGCGATGACGGAGGGGGCGGATCGCCGGGTTCAACCTTCGCCCTGCGGGCTACGGCCCGACAGGCAAGCCGGGCCATGACGCGCGTGTGGTGTTCGTCATCCCCCGGCCGTTCAAGCGCATGGCGACCTGAAGGTCGCCGCTACATATGGATCGTTTGCGCTGGCCCGTGTAGCAAAAACCTTCAGGTTCCCATAAAATTGGCCGCCATCCTTTATCCATTGCCGTCAAAAACGATCAGCTTTTTTAATGCCGCGATCCGGTCCCGGATCTCGGCGGCTTTTTCAAATTCATAATCATCGGCGGCGGCCTTCATCTCTTTTTCCAGGCGCCGGACAATCTCGTCCAGGTTGTCCGTGTCGCCGTACCGGGACAGGGTCTCGGCCACGCCGGCGGATTCCGCCGTTTCCCTGGCGCCGGTCTCAAAGACCGGGGTCATCTCCTTTACCACGGTCCGGGGCGTGATGTGATGGGCCGTGTTGTACGCCGCCTGAATCTCCCGCCGGCGGCCGGTCTCTTCCATGGCCCGGGTCATGGCCCCGGTGGTATGATCCGCGTAAAGAATCACCGTGCCGTTGACGTTCCGTGCCGCCCGGCCGAATATCTGGATCAGGGACCGTTCGGACCGAAGAAAACCCTCCTTGTCCGCGTCCAGCACGGCCACCAGGGAGACCTCGGGAATGTCGAGGCCCTCGCGCAGCAGGTTGATGCCGATCAGCACGTCCACGTCGCCCCGCCGCAGTTCGGCAATCACGGCCATGCGTTCCAGGGTGTTGATCTCGGAATGAAGGTACCGGGTCCTGACGCCCAGTTCGGCGTAATAGTCGGTCAGGTCCTCGGCCATGCGCTTGGTCAGGGTGGTGACCAGGACCCGCTCGTTTTTTTCCACCCGGGCTCTGATCTCGGCCAGCAGGTCGTCCACCTGGTTTTCGGCGCTCCGCACCTCCACGGCCGGGTCCACCAGGCCGGTGGGCCGGACGATCTGTTCCACCACGGCCCTGCCCGCCTTGCGGTACTCGTACTCCGCCGGCGTGGCCGACACATAGATCACCGACGCCCGCCCGGTCCTTTTCTCGAATTCTTCGAAGGTCAGGGGCCGGTTGTCCAGGGCCGACGGCAGCCGGAACCCGTACTCCACCAGGGTGGATTTCCGGGAGTAATCCCCCTTGTACATGGCCCCGAGCTGGGGCACCGTGATGTGACACTCGTCCAGAAACAGCAGAAAATCGTCGGGAAAATAGTCCAGCAGCGTGGCCGGCGGCTGGCCCGCTTCCCGTCCGGTGAGATGGCGGGAATAGTTTTCAATGCCGTTGCAGTATCCCATCTCCAGGATCATCTCCAGGTCGAACCGTGTGCGTTCCTCGATGCGCTGGGCCTCGATCAGTTTGCCCGCGTTGCGGAAATGGTCGATCCGGGCGCGGAGTTCCCCGTTCACCCGGTCGGCAATGGACTTGCGGTTCTGCTGCCGGGTCACGTAGTGGGTGGCCGGATAGATCACGGCCCGGGGAATTTTACCCCGAACGCTGCCCTTGAGCGGGTCGATCTCGAAAAGGGCCTCCACCGTGTCGCCGAAAAACTCCACCCGCACCGCCGCCTCCTCCTCGGACGCGGGGAAAATGTCCACCCGGTCCCCCCGCACCCGGAACACGCCCCGGGAAAAATCGTAATCGTTGCGCTCGTACTGAATGGCCACCAGGTCGGCCAGGAGCCGGTCCCGGTCCAGCTCCATGCCCGGCGCCAGTTCCACGCGGAGCCCCGAATAATCTTCCGGAGAGCCCAGGCCGAAGATGCACGACACGCTGGCCACCACCACCACGTCGGGCCGGGACAGCACCGACCGGGTGGCCGAGTGGCGCATCTTGTCGATGGTGTCGTTGATGGAGGAGTCTTTCTGAATGTAGGTGTCGGTCACCGGCAGGTAGGCCTCGGGCTGGTAGTAATCGTAATAGCTGACGAAATACTCCACCGCGTTGCGGGGGAAAAGGGATTTGAACTCGTTGTAAAGCTGGGCCGCCAGGGTCTTGTTGGGCGCGATGACCAGGGCCGGCCGCTTCAGCTCGGCGATCACGTGGGCCATGGTAAAAGTCTTTCCCGACCCGGTGACGCCCACGAACACGTTGTGGCGGCGGCCGGAACGGATGTTGTCGCAGAGTTTGCGGATGGCGCCGGGCTGGTCACCGGCCGGCGTGAATGTGGTGGTCAGTTCGTACATGAGTTATTCGGATGATCGCGCCACGAAACGGCGGCGAA
>JBMORB010000207.1:0-2505 GCA_049320925.1 Thermodesulfobacteriota bacterium
GAAGATCATAGATGGCGGTCCGGGATGAAATGCCGCCGCCGGCCAGGTCCTGATATTCGCTGCGGGTGACGGCCTTTCGGGCGACAATAGCCGGGTACACTTTCCGCTGCCGTTCATTCAGGGGAATGTCGGCACCGTCTTCATCCCCGGCCGCCGTGCCCTGGGACCGGCCGTCGTCGTCGCGGCGGTTTTTGTCTTTTTCCGGGGACTCGGCCTGGGTCTTGTCGTTTTCCGGCTCGCGGTGGATGTCTTTTTCAACATCCGGATCCCCTCCCTCGATCAGTATATCGTCCGCCTGGATGGTGTTGCCCTCGCACATGACCCCGGCCCGGGTGATCACGTTTCTCAACTCACGGACATTCCCCGGCCAGGAGTGGTTTTTCATTTTTTCCAAAGCGCCCCTGCTGATACCCAGGGCGGTGCGATGCGTGGAAGTTCGCACCTGTTCCAGAAAATAATTGACCAGGACCGGAATGTTTTCCTTCTGTGTTCGCAGGGGAGGAGTGGAAATCGTAATCACGTTGATCCGGTAGTACAGGTCCGCCCGGAACTGCTGTTTTTCAATCAGCCGCGCAAGATCTTCGTTGGTCGCGCAGATCAGCCTGACATCCATGGGGGTTTCATGATCCGCGCCCAGCTGCTTGATTTTGCGCATGGCCACGGCACGGAGAAGGGCCTGCTGGACATTTGGGGAGGCGGTCTGAATCTCGTCGAGGAAAAGGGTGCCGCCGTCGGCTTCCAGAAAGGCGCCCTTGCGGTCGGTCCGGGCTTCGGTAAACGCCCCCCTGACGTGGCCGAAAAGGGTGTCCAGCAGCAGGCTCTCCGACAGCTCGCCGCAGTTCAC
The DNA here is from genome assembly GCA_049320925.1 of Thermodesulfobacteriota bacterium. Classification (GTDB taxonomy): domain Bacteria; phylum Desulfobacterota; class Desulfobacteria; order Desulfobacterales; family Desulfosudaceae; genus Desulfosudis. Next base: position 845 of record JBMORB010000207.1, read on the forward strand.
CGAAATAAAGGGTTTGCCTGCCCGCCCGCTGTGACGGTGAATGGCGTCGGCCGCCAGTTGTTTGCCGGTGCCGGTCTCGCCGACGATCAGCACATCCGCGTCCACCCTGGATGCCTTGCGGATGGCGGATTTGAATTGCTCCATCCGTGAACCCGACCCCACGATCTCCGGCAGATTGTCTGCCGGCGACTCGGGCTGCGCGGCCTCCGGAAATTCATCTTCCAGGTTGATCTTCTCCCTGTTTTCAACACTCTTTATTCTCTGTTTATGCTGCCGGATTTCAACAATCTGGGCCTTGATGGCCCCGATCATGCCGTTGATGGCCGTCTGCAGGCGCCGGACCTCGTAAATCGACGAACTGATGTTGACGGACTCAAGCCGCTGTTCATTAATAAGGGTCACCGCTTCGGACAGCCTGTAAAGCGGCTTGGTGATCACGTGGGAGAGCACGACGATGATGGCTGCAATGACAATGATGGTGATGATGGACAGAATCAGCATGATGTCCAAGTGTTTATACTGGGCCAGAAGAGGGAACCGGGTCCGGTCGATGTAGGCCATGCCGGCATACACCTTGCCTTCAAAAAGCAGCGGCGTGTAGGTCAGATAGTAATCACTGACAACCTGTTCCCCATGGCGGGCTCCTTTTATTTCGATCAGTTCGTGCTTCCCGGCCTTGACGTCACTCACCATTTTCCAGAAAGGCCGGTAGATGGAGCCGGGCCTGAAAGCAAAGGGCAGCCCCGGTTTGCCCAGAGTTCCGTAGCTGTAATCCAGCCGGGCGAGATGGGTGGCCAGGTCCGCCTCCATGGTTTCCGGGCCTTCGGATTGAAACAAAATCCAGCCATCCAGGTCAAACAGGAAGGAGAAGCGGGTCTCGGAGGTGCGGGTAAAGGCCCACAGCGGCGACCGGGGGGAGTTGAAAAGAGAAAGCCTGTTCCGGACAAACCGGGCGTCCAGAGACAACAGCAGATAACCGGTTTTTTCCCCCTGGCCGTTAAAACAGGGCGTTCCGAAGTAGATGACAATGGATCGGCCCCGCTGGCCGGGCAGCCCCACCGAAGGAAAGGGGTGTTCAACTGCCGTGATACCGGATATCCAGACTTGCCCGGGATTCACTTTTTCCAGGTGGCTGACAGTGACCAGCGGATCCGGCTGAATATCTCTGGCATCTTTTGCGTCAATTGGAAAAACCCGTTTATCCCTTACCATGAGAATCAGCGGTGACCTTGTTTTTTGCGAGATAAAGATCAAATCCCGATATTCAGTACCTTTTGCCTGAACAATTCCCGCAAAAACCTCATTTAATTTTTGATTGTCACTTGAAAATTGCGAAATAAACAGCAGGTCCTCCCTGCAACCCGTAAAAATCGATTCAACCTCATGGGCCATGGCTTTTACCTGGAGGCGCGTACTTCGCTCCAGGGCCTCACCCAAAAAAAGTGATGATGTTTTGTAGGTTACATATCCGGTAAACATCAGGATCAGAGCAACCGATGGAATAATTGTGGCCAGCAGGCGGGTTCGAAGACTGAACCCGTTTGCGCGATCCTGCGAAATACCCTCTGTCTCTCTGGGATACCCGTTTAATATTCCCATGTCGAATCCGGAATTATGTTATTAAATTTCAATTTATTATATTTATTTTTCCATATCTCGCA
>JBMORB010000208.1:0-2498 GCA_049320925.1 Thermodesulfobacteriota bacterium
TACCCGCTCCACCCGGACCCCCAGGCTTCTGGCGGTTTCATCCCCGGCGTCAATGGCGTTGTAGTTCCAGCGGTTGAACATGAAAAACAGAAGCGCGCCCGCCACCACCACGGCCATGAACCAGACTTCCGGCCATCCGGCCCGGCCCACGTCGCCGAAGGTCCAGAACACCATGGCGGCCAGCTGAATGTCGTCGGCAAAGTATTGCAGAAACATGGTGGCCGCGGAAAACAGGGCGCCCAGGGCCACGCCGCTGAGTACCAGCACTTCCGGGCTGGCTCCCCGAACGCGGGCAATGGCGATGATGATCAGGGAGGTGATCATGCAGAAGATGAAGGCCAGCAGGGTGGTGAGCCAGGGATTGATGACGCTGACCGCGCCGGCCTGGGTGCTCTGCATGGCGCCGGCGCCCAGGATCATCACGGAAAAGGCGGCGCCGAACGCCCCGGCCTGGGAGATGCCCAGGGTGAAGGGGGAGCCCAGGGGGTTGCGCAGGATGGACTGCATGGCCGCGCCGGCAACAGCCAGGCCGGCCCCGGCCAGCAGGGCCGCAAGGGCGTGGGGAAGGCGGATGTTGCGGATGATCAGGGCAAAGCGCTCATCTTCGCCCAGGCCGAAAAAGGCCCGGACCACTTCTGCCGCGGGAATGCGCACCGCGCCCAGGGAAACGGCCATCACCATCAGCAGGACGACGGCCGCCATCAGGCCGGCCAGAAAAAACAGCTTGCGGCCGATATAGGCGGTGTACGCATCCGGAACCTGTCCGTGGTCAAAATGGGACATGACAACTCCTGCGGTTAGGGCAATAAAATTTTCGCAAATCCCAGGTTGTCGTAACCCTGATTAATGGCGGCAAAGGCCGGGCCGCCGTTTAAAAAGACGGCAATCTCTTCAGCCCTGGTCATGGGATCAATGTCGGCAAAAGCCCCGGGGTATAATGTTTTTCCAATAAAATAGGCGTTGGCAAAAATGGATTCAAAGTTCTGGGTGTAAAAATTATAGGGGAACACGCCGAACACCCGGCCTTTTTTTACGGCCGTCATGGCCTGGTATGCGGGGTCGGACCGAAGTTCCTCCAGGCCGTTGGCCCCTGCCTGAAGCTTGGCCGAGGAGATGTCCAGAAAGAGAATCTCCGGGTTCCACATCAGCAGCTGCTCCTTGGACACCACGGCATGGGAATCGCCCTTGCCGGTTTTTGCCAGTTCTCCGGCCACGTTGCGGGCGGAAAGAAAGGTAAAGGGCGCATAGGCCGGTTCTGTGGAGGCAAAACCGTGGCCCCCGCGCTGGGCCAGGCCTCCGATATAGGTGGTGGGCCGGTCGGCATCGGCAACTGTTTTTGCCCGGCGTTCCAGGTCGGCCTGGAGCCGGGCGAAAAAGGTGATCACCGCCTCAGCCCGACCTTCAAGACCCAATACCTGGCCCATGATTCGCAGCGTTCGGTCCAGCTCCTGCCGGTTTATGGTCAGATCCCCGTAACCCAGCCCTACTACCGGAATGCCGGTTTTGGAGAAAAGGGACTCGGCTCCGCCGTCCCGGGCCGCGTAGGTTTTGAAAATCACTTGGGGCCGGGGCGAAAGGGCCGCGATCAGTTCAGGGTTGTCGTGGCCCCGGAACTCGCCGAACAGGGGAAGCGCTTGCAGCTCTGGATGGGCAACGGCATAGGGCCGGGCCTCCACGGAAAAGGGGAGCCCGCCTTTTTCCGCGCTGTCCACGCCAACAACACGGTCCTGGGCCTGAAGATAAACCAGCAGCCGCAGGCACCCGGAGCCGGAGCAGATCACGCGCTCCACACGGGCCGGCACCGTCACCTGCCGCTCCAGCACATCGGTGATCACCCGTGTATCGCCGGCCCGGACCACGCCATGAAACAGCAACACCGCCATTATCGCGGTCATGAGTATAGCTCCGGTCAGCCATGCGGGCCGGTTGACCTGTTTTGGTTCTGAAACGATATGCCGCATATCCAGACCCTTTCAAAATGTAGGGTTAAAGTTCAGAGGAGTTCCCTTGCAAAGCCGTTTATTGTCCCAAATAAAAACGCCATGAAGCTTTACAGGCGTCCGGCCTGTTTTGCCTTCATGGCGTTATTGTCGCTGTATATCTTTATGGCCGCCGCCTTTCAGGCGGCGCAAACGGTCGGTGGTCCTTTGGGACGATCCGGCATTTGTCACCTTCATGGTGACATGGCGTTTTCATACAACGGGCCTGGATCGCCGGTCAAGTATTTTTTAGGGAAGGCGATACTGGCAACAGCCTCATTCCCACCGGCGCGAATCACATCAAAGGACAATGCCGTCCATTTTTTTGGAGGCGGCTGATCTATCGCGTGGTGTTGAAGGTATAGGAGGCCACCGTGTTGTCGGCGTTAAATCGGATGATCAGGTCCTTGGTGTCGGACGGGCCGAAGAGACGGTACTGGTAATACCCGTAGGTCCAGGTTTTCAGACCGTCTTCAATGCCGGTTCGCCAGGGTTCGCCGAGCATGTTCCGTATGTCGT
>JBMORB010000209.1:0-2492 GCA_049320925.1 Thermodesulfobacteriota bacterium
GAAACCAAGCCCGCCTATTTCTACGAAATGTGGTATGGCGACGGCGCGGCCGGCGTGACCATCGGCGACAAGAATGTGGCCGCCGAATTCCTGGGTTCCTATTCGGTCAGCGTGGATTTCGTGGATCATTACAAAGGGGCCGACCGCCGGTTCGACTACTACTGGGAAGAGCGGTGGGTCCGTGACGAGGGGTTTGCCAAGATCATACCCGAAGCGGTAAAAGGACTGCTGGCCAAGACCGGCATTGCCGGCGACAAGGTGAGCGCCTTTGTTTTCCCCTGCGTTTTCCAGCGGGACAGAAAAACCATTGCCAAGGCCTGCGGCATCAACCCGGCCGCCGTCACCGACGCCCTGCACGATGTGTGCGGCGACACCGGCGCGGCCCACGCCCTGTTGATGCTGGTGGCGGCCCTTGAAAAAGCCAGGCCCGGCGACATCATCGTGGCGGCCGGTTTCGGCCAGGGCTGCGACGCCCTCTGTTTTAAGGTGACCGATCATATCGAAAAGCTGCGAAACCTGAACGGCACGGCCGCGGCCCTGGAAAACAAGCTTTCCATCGACAACTACGCCAAGTTCCTGGTGTTCCGGGGACTCATCGATCCCGACAGGGGCATTCGTGCCGAGGCCCCCTTGCAGACCGCCATGACCACGCTTTTCCGCAACCGGAAAATGCTCCTGGGTCTGGTGGGCGGCAAGTGCCGGGAATGCGGCACACCCCAGTTCCCCAAGGCCGACGTGTGCGTCAACCCCAAGTGCGGCGCCATCCGCAGCCAGGAAGATTACGAGTTTGCCGATCAGCCGGCCAAAATCAAAACCTTTACCGGCGACATGCTGTCGGTGAGCGTGGACCCGCCCAACATCTACGGCATGGTCCAGTTCGACAACGGCGGCCGCTTCATGGCCGATTTCACCGACTGTGTCCTTGACCAGGTGAAGGTGGGGCTGCCGGTGCGCATGACTTTCCGCCGCCGCATCGTGGATCCCCAGCGGGGATTTTCCTCCTACTTCTGGAAAGCCACGCCGGTTCCCGGAGCAACGGTGGAAACCGACAGGGTGGATTTCACCGGCCGGGTGGCCATCATCACCGGCGCCGGCGGCGGCCTGGGCCGGGCCTATGCCCTGGAACTGGCCAAGCGGGGGGCCAGGGTCGTGGTCAACGACCTGGGCGGTGCCCGGGACGGCTCAGGCAAAGGGTCTACCTCCGCCGCGGACAAGGTGGTGGAAGAAATCAAGGCCGCCGGCGGCCAGGCCATTTCCAACTATGACAACGTGGCCACCGCCGAGGGCGGGGAAAACATGGTCAAGGCGGCCGTGGACGCCTTCGGCCGGGTGGATATCGTGATCAACAACGCGGGCATTCTCCGGGACAAGAGCTTTTTGAAGATGGAACCGGAAAACTGGGAGGCGGTGCTGGCCGTCCACCTGAAGGGCGCCTACAACGTCACCCGGCCCGCGTTCCGCGTGATGAAGGAAAACGGTTACGGCCGGATCATCATGACCACGTCGGCCGCCGGCCTGTACGGCAACTTCGGCCAGACCAACTACTCCTCGGCCAAGATGGCGCTGGTGGGCTTTATGAACGCTCTGAAGATCGAGGGCGCCAAATACAACGTCAAGGTCAACACCATCGCGCCGTTGGCCGCCAGCCGGCTCACCGAGGACATCATGCCGCCCGAGGTGTTTGCCAGGATGAAGCCCGAATACGTGGTGCCCATGGTGGCCTGGCTCTGCAGTGAAGACTGCCCGGTTTCCGGCCAGGTCTTTAACGCGGGCATGGGCTATTACAACCGGGCCGCGATTCTCACCGGCAATGCCGTGGCCATTGGCGACAACCAGAACCTGCCCACGCCGGAGGATATTCATAAAAACTGGGACGCCATCAACAATCTTTCCGGCGGCAAGGAGCTGTCCGACCTGAACACCGCCATGATGGACCTGTTTTCCGGCGGGGCCAAATCCGGCGGCGCGCCTGCCGCCGCTTCGGCACCAGTGGCCGCGGGCGGCGGTGGCGGCGGAGACCTGACGCCCCAGGCGATTTTCGACATGATGCCTGGCGTGTTCAAACCCGAGGCGGCAGCCGGCGTGGATGTGGTCTTCCAGTATTCGATTTCCGGGCCCTCCGGCGGCGAATGGCATGTCACGGTCAAGGACAAGACCTGCCAGGTCGCGTCCGGCCAGGCGGCCAAGGCCACCTGCACCATCAAGATGGCGGACGACAACTTCGTCAAAATGGTGACCGGCAAGCTCAATCCCATGAAGGCATACTCTTCCGGGGATTTGAAGATCGAGGGCGATATCATGAAATCTCAGCTGATTGAAAAGCTGTTTTCCTTAAAATAGGGAGGGTGAACATGGCTACAGGTATCAGAGACAAGGTAGCAATTATTGGCATGGGCTGTACCCGGTTTGGAGAACGCTGGGACGCCGACGCGGAAAACCTCATCGTCGAGGCCTTTGAAGAGTGCCTGGCCGATTCGGGACTGGAGAAGAAG
>JBMORB010000210.1:0-2490 GCA_049320925.1 Thermodesulfobacteriota bacterium
GAAGAGGAAGGCTATATCGCAAAGTACGAGGATGAGTTTGCCAAAAACGGCATCGCTAACCTGGTCATATCAAGAGGGCCGAACCTTCATCTGGTATAGCCCGCATATGCCGTGACATATTCAGCACGGGCGGCATTCGCGGGCCGGTGGAACACCGGCACGGACCCGACCGGGCTGCTCCGGCGGGTCCCTGATGGGGCATTGTCCGGCTCATGGCCTGCCATTGCAGGAGCAGACGGTCTTCCCCGTCATTGAGAAGCGAAGCGACGAAGCAGTCTTGAGCCCCCGCAGGTGCCATGGGTGGACAGGGCAGGCTCGGGTCAATCAGAAAGAAACGGCTTTATCGGGTGCCACGGGCCAGGCGGCAGCTTGCCCGTGCCGGTTTCCAAAGATACCCGGCCTTTCCCCGTCGTCCCGGACTTGATCCGGGAATACCAATAAAAGGATCCGTACCACCATGAACGTCCTGCTTGTCTCGGCCAACACGGAAACCATCAACATGCCGGTGCTGCCCCTGGGCCTTTCCTGCGTGACCCGTGCCGTGCGGGACGCCGGCCACAGGGTGAAGGTGGTCAACACCCTGGACAAGGACCGGCTGATCCCGGAAACGCTCCTGGCCATCGGGTCCTTTGGCCCGGACGTCATCGGCATATCGGTGCGCAACATCGATGACCAGACCATGGAGCCGGCCCGGTTTCTGCTGGAGCCGGTCAAAGACCTGGTTGCCGCCTGCAAAAAGCAGACATCCGCCCCCATCGTGCTTGGCGGCGCAGGGTACAGTATTTTTCCCGAGGCCGCGCTTTTATACCTCGGCGCGGACATGGGCATTCGCGGCGCCGGTGAAAAACCGTTTGTCACCCTGCTGGACCAACTTGAGAACAATAAAGGCCCGGTCGCCATCCCCGGTCTTTATTTGCCGGGCCGCAAACCCGTGGTCCCCCTGGACCCGGACTGTCACATCAACGACTATCCCATGCCCCTGCCCGAAGACCAGGTGTTTGCCCCACCTGAAACCGGCGACGCGCCTGTGTGGGTTCCGTTTCAGACCCGGCGGGGCTGCCCCATGGATTGCAGCTACTGCTCCACCGCCGCCATAGAGGGCAGAACAACCCGCAAGCGGGACCTGGGCCCTGTCATCGACACCCTGACCGCCTATAAACAGGCCGGCTTTTCCAGGTTCTTTTTTGTGGACAACACCTTCAACATTCCCCCGTCCTATGCAACGGCCCTGTGCGACCGGATCATTGAAAGGAATTTAAACCTGTCCTGGCGCTGTATTGTCTATCCATGGAAGATTGACAATGACCTGGCCGAAAAAATGGCGGCGGCCGGGTGCGTGGAGGTGAGCCTGGGGTTTGAAAGCGGGTCTGCCCAAATGCTGCGGGCCTTTAACAAAAAATTCACGCCCGACGATGTGCGGGCCGTTTCCGCTGCCTTAAAACAGTTCAACATCAAGCAGACCGGGTTCCTGCTGCTGGGCGGCCCCGGCGAAACTCAGCAGACCGTCAATGAAAGCCTTGCCTTTATCGAATCTCTTAACCTGGACGCCGTAAAAATCACCTGCGGCATTCGCATCTACCCGGAAACCCAACTGGCCCGACAGGCCGTGGCCGAAGGCGTCATCGCCCCGGATGACAACCTGCTGTTTCCCCGCTTCTACATGGCCCCTGCCGTAAAAGACACCCTCCGCGCCATCGTGGCCCCCTGGCTTACAAAACATCCCAACTGGTTTTCGTGAAAGCAGTGAGCGGCAGCCTGTTTTTACATATTGTTTTTGAAACACTGGACCAGCTTCTGGTGGCTGAATACAAGCCCCAAAAGAAGATCGGCTTTACCGTGAAAGAAAAGCAACGCGCCTATGGGGAAAAACGGCAGAAAAAAACAGGGGCCGAATGAATAAAGAGAATCAGAAAACAGATTTAAGTTTTGAGGCCACAATTATGACATCAAGTTAAGCTGGCCACTTTACTCCTACCGCCCCTTGACCCAGGAACGTACCATATCGACCTGCTCCGGGGTTTCCGGTGAAACCCTGCGGGCATTCGCGACCCCGGACCGAAGCTTTTCAATCATGGCAAGGGCGCTGTCTGGAAACGTGTATCCGTGCCGTATCAGGTAACATCCCACCACTGTTCCGGTCCTGCCGATGCCGCCCCAGCAGTGAACATAGACAGGCAGGCCAGCGCTGATGGTTTTGTCAATGTGGTTCAGGATGCGGACCATTTCTCCTGCCGTGGGAATGGACAAATCCCGTATGGGGAACCGGGAAAAGGAGACGGCCGGGGAGCGCGTCCCGGCCAGGGGGGTGATGACCGGCGCGTAAGGCGCAAAGGGTTTGCCGGTGTGGTCAAGCTCGTCAGGTTCCATAAGGTTGACAAAGTGACAGATGCCGTGATCCAGAAGGCCTTTCAGCTTCTGCCGGGATTCGGACGGGTTTACGCTGCCGGGGTAGCATCCGGCCATCAGTCTGCCGGGCGCCACCCAGTAACA
>JBMORB010000211.1:0-2487 GCA_049320925.1 Thermodesulfobacteriota bacterium
AAGGATAACTTCCGGCTGGCCAAAACCGTGACTGTCGGCCAGAAAACCTACACCGCTTTTGTTGACAACCGGCTGATGCCTCTGGACGTAGGGGCTGAAAGAGACGTGAGAACGGCGGATGCGGGCACCCGCCCGGCATCCGAATCCCCGGGGGAGAGGCCGGCAGCCCGGCGGCCGTCATCTGCACGGTCTCAGGCCGCCGCCAGAACGCCGGAGCCGCCCCCCCCGGAACGCACGGCCACCCGGGAAGAGTTGGAGGCCATGAAAGAAAAACTGCTGGCAGCCCTGATAGAAGCCGGCAAGCAGCCCCCGCCACCGGAAGAGAAAGAGGAAAAACCCGCCGTCACTTACACGCCAGTGGATGACGCCAGGGACGTGAATGAGAAAATTGCCGGCCAGTACCTGACATGGAAAAACGAGAAAGGCGTACTTGGATTTGGCAATGTCGTATATCCCGGCGGCGATGACAACCTGATTTACAGGGAAGGGAAGTGGATTCGGGTGCAACGCACCGAGACGAAAACACCCCTTGAAGGCGAGGTGGCGGACATCTCCCCTTCGTCGGAAGAGAAGGATCTGGCCCGCAAACACGGCGGGAGTTACCTGGCATGGAAGGATAAAAGCGGCGTGATGGGATTCGGCAACGTCGCCTATCCCGAGAAAACAGACAGCCTGATCTATCAGAACGGCCAATGGATACGCCCGGACAGAGAAGAAACCGGAGACGTCCGGGCCGGGGAAACCCCGTCCCCGGCAAAGCCCGGCACTGAAGGCATAGCGGAAAAATACGGGGGCACTTACCTGACCTGGAAAGATAAATCCGGGGCAGTGGGCTTTGGCAACATCATGTACCCTGAAATGGATCAATATTCGGTCTACCAGTCCGGACGGTGGATGGCGGCCACCCGCAATACGCCGGCGGATATCCTCGAAAACCCTCTTTCCTTCGCGGATACCAGCCACGACCAGGTGGCCCGGAAGCACGGGAAAGATGTTTATGTCTGGAAGGATAAATCTGGTATACTGGGGTTCGGCAACATGACCATTCCCGAAAAAGACGGCATATCCGTGATGCGGCCGGACGGCGCATGGACAAAGGCGCCGGAGACTATCGGCGCAGGAGGTGCGGAATGATGAAAAACAACCATGGTTTTACGCTGCTGGAAATCATGATGGTGATCGCCATCATCGGCATCCTTTCCCACATGGGGTTTATCGCCTACTCAGACATGATGGGACGCTCCAGTGACGCCGTTGCCATCACCGACACCCGCAACCTGATGACCGTGGCCACGGAGCAGTTTGTCACCAGGTCCTACCCCGATTTCACCCACGGCCCCGGAGACGGCTACAGTGTGGGCCTCAAGCCCGACGGGACCTATACCTTCACCCTGTCCACCGGCATAAAAGCGGACATCATCGGAAAGCCTGCGGCCGACGGCGAAGGTTACATGGAAGCGTATATTTACAGCCAACGGGGTTCCAGAGACGACATGAGCCCTTATGGAAGGCGCATGTTCTACTGCGTGGTGGACGAACAGGCCAGTGTATTCATAGGGCCTGAGTTCTAATCCTTTTGCCCCGATGGGGATGGCCTGTGCTTTCAATGGCCTTTATCCTGTCCTTTTTCAGAGGGGATGTTCTAAACAGACAGCCACAGGTAAAAAAAACCGGAACCGGTCATGCCCGTTTACGAATACAGAGCATTAAACGCCGCTGGCAAAACCGTGTCCGGCATCATTGACGCCGACGGCGAGTCCGCGGCCCGGGAAAAACTCCGCGGCCAGAAGCTGTTTCCCGAAACCATCAGGGAAGCCTACGACCACGGCGAGAAAAAGACCGGCCGAAAATGGTTCGAGCCTTTCCTTTTCTCCGGCATTCGAAAAGGGGAACTGGCCACCGCCACCCGACAGCTTTCGACACTGGTGGGTTCCGGGTTTCCCCTGGTGTCGGCCATTTACGCCCTGATTCCTCAGGCCGGGTCCCCGGCCCTGAAAAAAGTGCTTTCCCGTCTGAAGGACGCCATCGAGGAAGGCAACAGTTTTGCCGACGCGCTGGCCGGTTTTCCCGACGTCTTCTCCCCCATCTATATCAACATGGTGAGGGCCGGTGAGGCTTCGGGCACGCTGGAAATCGTACTTGAAAGGCTGGCCGAACTTCACGAAAAACAGCAGGCCCAGCGTAACCGGATCACGGCCATTCTGGCCTATCCCATGGTCATGACCGTGCTCGGAAGCGCCGTGCTGGTATTCCTTCTGGTCAAAATCGTCCCCCAGCTCATCACCGTTTTTTCAGACATGAACCAGGCCCTTCCCACCCCCACCCGGGTTGTCATTCTCGTCAGCGGTTTTCTCCAGTCCTACTGGTGGCTCCTGCTGGCAGCGGTCGTTCTGATATTTCTGGCTCTCGGCAGAATAAGGAAAACCGAGAAGGGCGTTTATCTCATTGATAGAACCATACTGCGCATACCGGGTTTAAAGGGACTGG
>JBMORB010000212.1:0-2478 GCA_049320925.1 Thermodesulfobacteriota bacterium
CCTGGCCAGTTCCGAAGCGCTGCACGAGGCGTTGCGCACGACTTCGGCCAGCTCCTCCGCATCGGGCATTTCCTCGGCCGGCTCGGCCCCTTCCACCACCACGGTGATCTCGCCCTTCACGGCATCACGGTCTTCAAGCGCCGCGGCCAGCTGGGAAAGGGTTCCCCGGATAAACTCCTCATGGGGCTTTGTCATTTCCCGGCACACCACGGCCCGGCGGTCTCCAAGAGCATCGGCCAGTTCGGCCATAAAAACGGCGGCCCGCAAAGGGGCCTCATAGAAAATCAGGGTGGCGGTCTGACCGGCCAGCTCCGCCAGACGCCGGCTTCGTTTTCCCTGTTTTTTAGGCAGAAAACCGGCGAACACAAAGGCATCGGTGGGCATGCCGCTGACCGACAGGGCCGCCACCGCCGCGGACACCCCTGGCACGGGCACCACATCGATGTCCTGGGCAACGGCGCTTCTTACCAGGTAAAAGCCGGGATCCGACACCGAGGGGGTGCCCGCGTCGGTGATCAGGGCCACGGATCTGCCCTGTTGAATGCTGTCAAGCAGTTCGGCGCTGCGTCGCTGCTCGTTATGTTCAAAACAGGAAACCACCCGGCCCTGTGCCGGGATGCCATGGGCCGCCAGCAGGTCCAGCGCCCTGCGCGTGTCTTCGGCCGCTATGATGTCGGCCTCCCGGAGCACGCGAAGGGCCCGCAGGGTAATGTCCTCTTTATTGCCGATGGGACATGCAACCACGTAAAGTCTGCCGTTCATCATATATTCCTGCTCATTGTTGTCCAAAAACAGTTTTAACCATGGCGGTACATCTTTTGATTTGTTTATCCAGATCGAAATCGCTATCGGGATCGGTATCGAAATCGATAAACGCCTTGCTATTGTTCAAAAAAGCACTTTCCTTTTTTCTGTTGATGTTTATCATACTCTTCTGGTATGTACAATGAACGCTGACGGCAGAACCGCCGCCTCTTGGCAGACCGGTTGACCCCGAATACCATGGTATCCCCCGTTTACAGGTCATGGTTACTAAAAAACAAATGCCGTTATGCTGATTTAATTCTATAGAGAAAGAGGGCTTTATGTCCGACACGCAACCGCAGAAAAAGAGGCTCCTTGAGTCCGTGTGGGACCTGTTTGCCTCCATCCGGCTGACCGTAGGCGTGCTGCTGGCCCTGGCCGCCACCGCCGTTATCGGCACCCTGATTCCCCAGGCCCAGCCCGCCGCCTTCTACGCGGCCAAGTACGGAGAATCATGGGCACGGCTGATCGATCTGCTTCAGGTCGACGACATGTACCACTCCCACTGGTTTCAGGCCCTGATCCTGATGCTGGCGGCCAACATTCTGGTCTGCACGGTGGCCCGGCTGAAAACCGTGTGGAAAATCGTGTTTTCAAAAGCGCCGGCCTTTTCCGAAAACGCCTTCACGCAGCCGGCCGATGAACCGTTCACCGTGGCGGCTACGCCCGAATCCCTGAAGACGGCCTACCAGGCTTTCATGGAAAAACGGTTTTCCGGGGTTACCTCCAGGCCGGTAAACGGCGGCTTCATGCTGTTTGCCGAAAAAGGGCGGGCCACCCGCCTGGGGGTCTATGGGGTCCACCTCAGCGTGCTGGTGCTGCTGCTTGGCGCCCTGGTGGGATCCTTTGCGGGATTTGACGGGTATGTGCAGATCCCTGAAGGCGAATCTGTTTCGTCAATATCCCTTCGGGACTCGGATGCTGTCATGCCCCTGGGTTTTGAAATCCGTTGCGACGACTTTGACGCGAGTTTCTATGAATCGGGCCGGCCCAAGGAGTACCGGTCCACCCTTTCCATCCTGGAAAACGGCAAGGTGATGATGACCAGAGACATCGTGGTCAACCGGCCCCTGGGATACAGGGGGGTCCGCATCTTCCAGTCCAGCTACGGCACCGCGTCGGCCCGTAAAGCGGTCGTCGTCTTTACCAGCAAGGCCACCGGAATGGCATACCGGCAGACCATGGACATCGGCGACCGTTTCACGCTGCCGGAAAACCTCGGAACCTTTACCCTGGCACGGTTTGCCAACTCCTTTCTGTACATGGGACAACACGACGTGGGTCCGTCGTTTGTGGGCGTGATGGAAACCGCGCCGGAGAAAACCCAGACCGTGGTGCTGCCGATACGCCACCCCTCCTTTGACAGAATGCGCGGCGGCGATGTGACGGTGGCCGTGGAGAATTTTGAAAGCATCATGTACACCGGGCTCCAGGTGGCCAAAGACCCCGGCGTCCACCTGGTTTATGCCGGGTTTATCCTGATGATCCTGGGCATCTACGTCACCTTTTTTACCGCCCACCAGAAATTTGCCGTCCGCGTGGCCCAGGAAAAGAAAACAACCACGGTTACGGTCTTTGCCACGGCCAACAAAAACCGGTACGGCGCCAAACGAAAGGCAAGGGAGATCGGCCAAAGGCTTTCACGGCTTAACCCCTGATGCCGCGATCCCGCGC
>JBMORB010000213.1:0-2478 GCA_049320925.1 Thermodesulfobacteriota bacterium
ATTTTTATATCCATGGCCCGTGGCAAGGGTGTCCATGACGATATTCCGGATGGCGCAGGTCGTGCAGTGAACGGTGTGGCCGCACCCGTCTTCCCCGGCGGCATAGGCGCATTCAAACGTGTCTCCTCCCAGCGTGTTGGCGATGTCTTCCAGATTTTTCCCGAGCATTATCAGCCCGCTCTGGTTGGCGCCCTTGACAACCCCCTCCCCATCGATAACAAAAACCGGTTCCTGCACGAAATCCAGTATTTCTTTGGCGGTCCGGGGTTCAGCGCCCGAGAGTTTAAGGGCGCACGGGGAGCATATCCCGTGGCTGACATCCCCTTTTGAAGCACCGGCGTCTTCCGCCGTAAGGACCTTTTTGCACCATGCGCAGACCTGCTTCATGAAAGCATTCCTTGCGTAGAAGTTTCCTCAGACCATGCGTGATGGCTTCTCTTTATTTGATCCCCGCCAGAACGGTTTTTGCCTCGGGCCAGTCATACAGGACCGCGTCCCAGATATAGGTGGGGCTTTCGGTGGACAGGCAACGGTTCAGCTCTTTGCGGGCCGCGTCGGTTTCGCCTTTTGCCAGAAGGACCTTACCCAGGGTGAGGCTGGCCAGGGTGAGATTCGGGTCTTTTCCCGCCGACCACCGGGCCAGTTCCGAGGCCTGTTTCATGTCTTTCAGGGGCCAGGGTGACTCGGAATAGATCTTGGCCAGAATGACGCCCGACAGAATGGAAAGCCGGTGATCGGGATCGGTTTTTATGGCCTGGTGAAGATATGCCTTGGATTTTTTGACCTGCCCGGCGGCTGAAACCAGGCCCGACATGTCGGCCAGGCGAGCGTAAGCGGTTCCGGCCCAGTACATGCCTCCCACCGATTTGGGGTTGATGGACAGGGCCTGCTCGGCCAGGGATATGGTCCGCTCGACCATGGCCCTGCGCTTTTCCTTGTCCTTGACCTCTTCCGACCTTTTGAAAATCACTTCTCCCAGGCGCCAGACGGCCTCATCGTTTCGCGGCGCCAGGGCCAGGGCCTCTTCGTGGACCGCGATGGCCCTGTCCAGATTGGCCAGGTCCATATGCATTCGGCCTTCCAGTTCCCACCCCTGCCTGAGAAGCTCCGCCACGCGGTCGGATGTTTCATCGGCCCGGACAGGGGCGGCCGGCGCCAGCGCAAGCAGGATGAGAATAGGGAAAAAAAATGTCGGTAAATAGAGCCCTCTTTTGCTTTTCATAAATATCTCCCGTCTCCTTCCAGGTTTTTCCCATTGAAACTGGTATAGGGTTCGACACAGTGGTGATTTCGATTTCGATACCGATACCGATTTTGATAGCGGTTTGGATTATAAAAGGTATGCCCCCCGCATTTTATAATTTTTCGCCCGGCTTCTCCCACTCTCCGTCCCGGTAACTTTCCCTGATGGTCTTGAGCCTGTCTTTAATGGTTTCATATTCTTCTTTTTTACCCAGAAGCCAGGCCATGTGCTTCATCTGGCCCTCTTCGGTGAATTCCGGGTCAAAATAGTAAAAATCAAGCTCCCGGCCGTTCTGGCGCGCCCGGGATTTGCAAACCGCGCATTCCAGCCCTCCGTCCACATGGGGGCGGAACAGGTCGGAAAAGCACCGGGGGCACTGCCCCGGGCCGGTGGTTTTTGCATCCGCCGGCGGGCTTGCCAGCCGGCCGGCGATGGCGCTGATTTTGGCGTTAAAGGCGTCTGCCATGGCCGCTTCGCCGGGGTGGGTGGCCACGAAGCTCTCCACGCTGACCACGTTGAGGCCCAGAGAAGCGGTCTGAACGCACAGGGCGGTCTGGGCGATGCCGTTGTATTTTTCCAGACCCAGGGTCAGGACCACGGCCGTGGGAATGCGGCGGAACGCGCTAAAATAGTGGGCTGCCTGCAATACCCGGTCGGAAATCATTTTCACGATGCCCACCGGCCCCAGGGCGTAGTTGGGGGCCGCCATGATCACGGCGTCGGCCTGCCTGATCTGCTCCAGCAGCCAGGCCAGATCGTCTTCAATCATGCACGTCTTGCCCGGTATCAGGCAGGCGTAGCATCCCCGGCAGGGGGAGACGGCCAGCCTGGGCAGCCGGATCAGCGAGAGCCGCCAGTTGTCGCCCATTTTGCGGGCAACCGCCTTGGCAACGATTTCCGAGTTGCCCGTCCTGCGATAGGATCCGATCAGGCCCAGTAATTTTTTTTGCACGTATTCCTCCGATCTTGTGCTTGCGGCACCCGGCCGTGAATCTAGTCCGGATATTTAATGAAAACTTTTTGACATGGACGAGCTTTTACATCCTACATGCCCACGCCGTCGATGGGGGCGTGGCAATGGGCGCAGCAGCCGTCCCTGATCATGTAATCCTGAAGGTTGAAGTAGCCGGCCCGTTTGATCACGGCCTTGCCGCAGCCGGGGCAGTAGGTATCACCGCCGGCATGGCCATGCACGTTGCCGATGTAGACATACTTGAGGCCCGATCGTTTCCCGA
>JBMORB010000214.1:0-2467 GCA_049320925.1 Thermodesulfobacteriota bacterium
AAGCCGCTGGGTCGATTTTTCCACCAGCACCACATACTGCGGCGCGTCGACGCCCTCCGAATACACCACCAGGTCGGGAATGGTGAACGCCCGCGCCGTCATGACGCCGCCAGACCCCACCAGTCCCAGTACCAATACCGTCATGCCAAGGAATCGCCATACCCGCCTGCCGTAAAACATTTGCCATACCGCACTCACCTGCTCCATTGCACCCCCAGATGTCTGTAAGCCGCCTCCGTTGCCTTTCTTCCCGACGAGGTGCGCTGCAGCAGTCCCTCGGCCAGCAGAAAGGGTTCCACAACATCGACCAGCGTGTCGGTCTCCTCCTGAAGCGTCGCGCCGATGGCCTCGATGCCCACCGGCCCGCCGTCATAGTGCCGAACAATGGTTTCAAGATAGGACCGGTCCAGACCGGTCAGCCCCTTTTCATCCACGCCCTCCAGCGCCAGGGCCTCATTGATGGCCCGTGTGGTGATGGCGCCGTCGTGGCGGACCTGCACGTAGTCCCGGACCCGTTTGAGCAGCCTGTTCACGATGCGCGGTGTTCTCCTGGAACGCCGCGCCAGTTCCATGGTACAGGCCGCGTCGATGGTCAGGCCCAGCAGCCCGGCGGACCGGGAGACAATACGGGCAAGATCTTCATGCGAATAAAAATCAAATTTACGAAAGATGCCGAACCGGTCCCGCAGGGGGGCGGAGAGCAGCCCCACCCGGGTGGTGGCCCCCACCAGAACGAACTGGTTGAGCCGGTAACGGTGGCACCGGGCATGAATGCCCTTGTCGAAAACAAAGTCCACGGCAAAATCTTCCATGGCCGGATAGAGGAACTCCTCGGTGGTCCGGGGCAGCCGGTGGATCTCATCCACGAACAGAATGTCGCCGCGCTTCAGGTGGGTCAGCATGCCGATCAGATCCCCGCCCTTTTCCAGGGCCGGTCCTGACGTGATGGTCAGGCTGGTGCCCATCTCGGCGGCGATGATATGGGCCAGGGTGGTTTTGCCCAGGCCGGGCGGGCCGTGAAACAGCACGTGTTCCAGGGGCTCGTTCCGCTGTTTGGCCGCGGCAATGGCGATCTTCAGCGTCTCCACGGTCTGGTCCTGGCCCACGTAATCGTTGAAAGCCGACGGGCGCAGGGAAAACAGGTCGTCACAGCTATCTTCGGCCGTCTCCTGCCGGGTGACGGCAGAGGGCGTGTCGGAAGAGAAGGTGAGTATCCTGTCTTTCATCCGGTGCGTCCGTGCTTGAAGATTTCATCAAAAAGCGCCTCCGGCGTGGAGACGCCGGGGCTGCGCTTCAGGGCGCCGGATACCATCTGCCGGGCCTCGTTGGGCTTGTAGCCCAGCTGGCCCACCAGCACGTCCATGGTGGGGCCCACCAGATCTTCGGCGGGGCCCCCTTTTTCCGGCGCGGCTTCCCCCGTTTCAACAAACCGGCCCACCTTGCCTTCAAGGGTGGCGATCATCTTCTGGGCCGTGCGGGCGCCCACGCCCTTGAGCCGGCCCAGCAGGGCGCTGTTTTTGGATTCGATGGCCGCGGCCACCTCGCCCACCGGGACCGTCAGGCACTGGACCGCCTTGAGCGGGCCGATGGCCTCCACCGTAATCAGGAGCTGGAAAAACTCCTTTTCCTCCTCGGCATTAAAGCCGATGAGCACCGGCTTTGGCTGCCGCTCGGTCTGATAGTGATAAATATAAAAAGAAAGCGGTTCCCCCTCCCGCTTGTTTTGTATCGACGCCATCACGATGCCGGGCAGCATCACCTCGTAGCCCACCTGTCCCACCAGCAGCAGGATCCGGTCCTCCCGCTTTTTTAAAAGTATTCCTTCAAGATAGCCTATCATAGCGCAGCAATCCCGTAATGGCCAACGCCAGGGCGTCGGACGCGTGGTCCGGGCTAATCGGTCCGTCATGCCCCAGAAACCGCCGGACCGCTTCTCCCAGCTGTTTCTTGCCGGCGTTCCCGTTGCCGGTGACGACCTGTTTGATCTCCCGCACCGGCACCTGGACGGCCTTCACGTTCGCCTGGAAACCGGCCAGCAGCACCACCCCGGTCACTTCGCCCAGAACAATGCCGGAAACCGGGTATTTTTTCAAGAAAAAGACGTCTTCCACCATCAGGAGGTCCGGCTTTTCCTCCCGCAGCAGTTCCTGAATGCCGGAAAATATCTGATGAAGGCGGCACGGCAGGGTGTCGTGCTTCGGCGTACTGATGCTTCCAAAGGAGTAGCCCGATACCCGGCCGTCGCGGCCCCTTACGATGCCGACCCCGGTATCGGCCAGCCCCGGATCAATGCCGATGACCTTGATCATAAATGCCCGCCATCCGGTTGCCTGGGGAATCTCGCCTGAGCTTCCGGCCGGAAGCGACGACGATTGTCCGTTTAAAACTCTTTTAACTTCTGTTCCGCGATTTTGGCGTCGCTGGAGCCGGGAAACTGGGTGATCAACCGGTTTAATACCAGCCTGGC
>JBMORB010000215.1:0-2458 GCA_049320925.1 Thermodesulfobacteriota bacterium
TCCCCCTTAATGGCGGCAGCTCAATATGGCAATTTGGAAATTGTCAAGGCCCTTCTTGAAAAGGGCGCGGATATTCATTTTAAGAACAGTACCGGCATGACCGCCTTATCTTACGCAATCACCTCCAAACAGAAAGCGGTCGAACAGTTGTTAATTCAAGCCGGGGCGACAGAATAAAAGTGACCTGCCTTTTATCCACGCAATAGCGCAAATGATAAAAATGCCATTAAGAGTAAGTTAAATGAAAGCGTTTCGAAACACCGTCCGGATGGCGGCACTTGCCTTGGTATTTTTCCTGGGAGCAGGTGTATCGTCAGCAGTGGCAATGGATTATTTTGAGGATTTCAACTCCAGCGGCATGCCTGCCGGGCCTGTTTCAACCTACTGGTACTATAAAAGCGACATTTATCCGGCCCAGGATACCTGGGAATCATTTGTTCCCGGCGACGGTTACGCGCATGTTATCCTCGATGCCGATACGGAAAACGACACAGACCCCACCCTCCCGTTTCAGATAATCGGTTTCGGGCTGGTCGGTCCCGGTCACCGGCTGGAAACACGGATGAAAGGCGCCCTGGTCAGCGGCGTTACCGGTTTTATTTTCACCTACCAGGAAGACGCGACATTTGACGAAATTGATATCGAACTGGTGACGGACGACACGGAAGCTTTCCCGGATCATGCCATCGATCCGCCGGACGGATGGAATGACGCCCGGCTCAATACATGGGGAAACGCGGATCCTTTCACTTTTGTGCCCTGCACCACCCATGAGCAGCCCATTACAGGGGCCGAAGGCGAAAAGGTTTCCCACAGGGACGGCCTGTTTCACACGTATACGATAGACTGGTTCGGCGACCACGTCATATTTTATATCGACGGAGCCTTTCAACTGCGGATCGATACGACCATCCCGGATTCCGATTCGGAAGTCATTCTCGGGTTTCGCCAGACGGTTTGGGCGGGCCGTTTAAACTGGACAGGCACCCGGACGCTTTTCATTGACTGGCTTAACATTCAGCCCATTGACGGCAATACGCCGGTTGCCGACGCCGACGCCTACGATACGATGCAAGATCAGCCCCTGAGCGTCCCCGCCCCGGGCATTCTCGCGAATGATACCGGCAGCGGCCTTTCCGTAAAACAGGCCTCCGGCACCGGACATGGCCTGCTTGTTTTAAATGCCGACGGCTCTTTTAATTACACCCCTGATCCTGGATTTTCCGGCAAAGATAATTTTACCTATTTTTCCGATGACGGCAGTGAAAACGGGGAAAGCAATGCCGCCGTGGTCACCATCCAGGTCAATCAGAAAGATGACGGCGGCGGCACGGGAGACGACGATGACGACAGCACGGAGCCGGAAGACGACGACGGTGGCACAACAGTCAGCGACGGAGGCAGCGGCGGCTGTTTTATCAACACGATCCGTTAATCCTGCATCGTATAAACTGAAAGGACTTTGATATGAAAACCGGCGCCATTATCTGCTGATCGCGTGATTCAGCCTGTTCTACGGCGGTCTGGTGTGGTATATGGGTATTGTCTCGCCAGATGAGTAAAAAAACGCCTGATAAATAAGCACCGGCGTAACGGACGCCAAAATCCCTTTTCACCAAGAGGTGTGTAATGCGTTCTACAAACTTCTTTTTTCCCACTGCAACAGTCTTTTGCCTGACCCTGTTTTTGTTTGCCGGCCAGGGACTTGCCAAACCCGCCGCCGTAACCCTCTTTCCCAGAGGCGCAACCGTCACCGAGCAGGCTTCCCTTACGGCAGGGGCAAACACGGTGCGGATTCCCGCAAGGGCCGTCCCCGAAACGCTTTCAATCCAGGTGAACGACAAACGATTTTCCCTGGCGGGTGCCACATGGGAGCGGGTGGAAATTGTCCAGCCGGAAAAAGTGGCCCAGCTCAAACAGCAGATCGAGGACCTGACCAGAAAAAAAACCGCCGCGGTTGACACCCGAAAAGCGGCAGGCGCGAAGGTCTCCTTCTGGGAGCACCAGCTGGCCAGGGACTGGGAAAAAGCCGACGATACCCTGGCCGTGGGCGCGGCCCTTGAGGCGCCGCTCCTGCAGGGCTACCAGAGACAGACCGAGCTTGCCCGGCAGATCGAACAACTGGATAAAGAGATTGCCGACCTCCAAAAAGAGTTGAAAAAGCTGACCTCCGGGCAGGAAAACCAGTGGGACGTGCGCATCGACATCAACGGCCCGGCCAATAGCCCCTGCCCGGTGGCCTTCTCCTACTTTTTCCCGGAATGCGGTTTTTCACCCGTCTACCGGCTGGACGCAATCATGGCGAAAAAGGCCGTCAGCCTTGCCTGGGACGCGGACATCTGGCAGAACTCCGGCGTTTCCTGGGAAAAGGTGGACATGACCCTGACCACGGGGGCACCCTCCTTTGACCTTGTGCCGCCGGACCTTGTTCCCTGGATCATTCAGGAGCGGCCCTCCA
>JBMORB010000216.1:0-2453 GCA_049320925.1 Thermodesulfobacteriota bacterium
GTCCACCACGGCCATGATGTGACGGCCGCCTTCGAGCACTTCGGACACCATCAGGCGCGGCAGTTCAGGCCGGGCGCTCAACAGGTCAACATAGGCGTGAATGAAGCTGCGAAAAGCCGTTTCCGGGTCGGCGGCATCCTGAAAGTTCTGGGCCAGCCGTGAAAACACGTCCGCGAAAAACCGGAACAGCACCTCTTCATACAGCTTTTCCTTGGACCCGAAATAATAATGAAGCAGGGCCTGGTTCACGCCTGCCTCGGCCGCGATCTGCTGCATGCGGGCCCCCTTGAAACCTTCTTTCGAGAATATGGTGGTGGCGGCATCCAGAATTTTATCAGGTGTTTCCTGAGTGGTCATCATTCACCCTGTTTTGGAATTATTGGCAATATTTCTATTAACCATAAAGTTTAATTAATCGATTAATTAACAGAACGCATCAAGGTGTGTCAAGCTTTTTTTTGTGGAAAAACAAAAAGCAGACCCGGTCAGCAGGCCGGGAAGAAAAACCGGCGGCAGATGAATAAAGGCCATCTCTAAAAATTAGAATTCTGGTTCGAGTTCAAGGCGCGTTAAAATTTTAACCGCATGAATACATGGAAGTATTTCGAGGATTAAAATTTGAGCGCAACACCGAAATCGAGACAAGAGGCAATTTTAAAAGATGGCCTAAAAACAAAGACAGGGGCATGATGGCCATACCCCTGTCACGGATGTGTCTGGAGAGTAATGATCAGCGGGAAGACGTTGACGATGCACCCAGGCCGGCCCTGGAACGGTTCAGGCTGTCAAAAAACCGTTCGACCTGCCGCTGGTGATCCTGGGGGCCGACCTCCCGGGGAAGCCGCCGGGCCACGATTTCCATGGCCGCGTCGATCAGTTCGGCCCGGAAGGTTGCCTGGGCCTCTGCCAACTGGCTGGTCAACCGCCGTTTAGCGGCTTCCAGCATGAAGGCGCTTTCGGTCCGGGCGGTTTCGATAATGCGGTTTTTGGTGTTTTCACCTTCGGCAATAATGCGTTCGCGGATTTTGCCAAGGTGCTGGTCCCCTTCAGCGATCAGCCGCCGGGTCTGTTCGACCTGGGCCAGGGCCTCGGCCTTTTCCTGTTCCAGCCGGTCCAGTTCCTGTGCCACTTCATCCCGCTTGGCGGCCAGAAAATTCTTCAATGGCGTCTTTCCCAGCCGGACCAGGATAAAGACGAGGATGCAGAAGTTGACCACCATCATCACGTCGTCATAAACCGGCCGCCAGGATGTCGCCTGAGCCGCCTCTTCCGCCAGGGCGGTGCCGGCCGCGAGGACCATGCCCAGGGCCGCCAGGACCGGCAGGAGCCGCTGTTTTATCATATTGCCTTTCATGATGTTGTCACGCTCCTGTCCAGAATGCGCTCCATGATGTCGGCCGCGATCGTTTCCGAGTCTTTCTGAATGCGCGTTCTGGCCTGGGCCAGCTGGTCGTCGACCTCCCGGCGCATTTTTTCCTTGAAGTCGGCGATCTCCTTCCGGGCGGCCTCGACGATCTCGGAGGCCTGCCGGCTGCCGATGGATTCGAGCGCTTTCTTCTGTTCAAAGGCTTCCTTCTTGGCCGCCGCCTCGTGATCGCGCAGGTCGCGGACCAGGGTTTCGGCCTCCTGGCGGCTGGCCGCGATGTCGCTGCCCATGCCCGCCATGCGCTCCCTGCGCTTTTTTATTGTCTCCAGCAGGGGGGCAAACATGAGGCGGTTAAGCACGAACACCAGGATCAGAAACGATATCAACTCCACCACCAGGGTCTCGTTGATGGTGATCATGCCCGGAGTGTAAATGATTTTCATCGGGTTCCCACACACATAATTAAAACGTTTTCCCGTCCCTTCTACCGGCGGTTTCCCGGCCGGAAAACGACCGCCGCACGGGGCGGCATGCCGCTGGAACAGGCGGATAAAGCCCCTGGATCAGACAACGAACAGCAGCAGCAGGGCGATAACCAGGGAATAAATGCCCGTGGATTCCGATACCGCCTGGCCCACCAGCATCGTCCGGGTCAGCAGGCCGGCCTCCGCCGGATTTTTTCCGATGGCTTCGCACGCCTTGGCCGCGGCCATGCCTTCACCCACGCCCGGCCCGATGGCGCCCAGGCCCATTGCGATACCCGCGCCGAGAAACGCGGCCGCCTTGACGAGATCCGCACCTTCGATTGCCATTTTCCTTACCTCCTGTTTATGGTTTTAACTGTTTATTTTATCTGCACTGAAACATAGACAACCGTGAGCATGGTAAACACAAACGCCTGAATGGTCCCCACGAACAGTCCGAAAAAGAAATTCAAAAAGGGCGGAAGCACCAGGCTGTACACAAGGCTGGAGACCACCAGGATAATGATGGAGCCGCCCATGATGTTGCCGAAGAGACGGAAGGAGATGGAGATCACCTTTGCCAGTTCGCCGATGAGGTTCAGCGGCAGCAGGATGAAGAACGG
>JBMORB010000217.1:0-2451 GCA_049320925.1 Thermodesulfobacteriota bacterium
CCATAGTTGTTATAATGATACCAATAGATTTTATAGAAATTTCTAATAATAAATCAATCTTTGATTATGTTGGTTTTCCAAAAGAAAATACATTTTCAACTAAGTACTTCATTAACTATATTGAATATGGAGATACAATCCCAATTCATGATCATCTTTATTGGTTCTCACCAGATTCTAAAAATGATCCAGTAAAGGTTGAAATTAACAAAGATATAACTTTAATTGAGACCCCAAATATTAAATTGACTTTGGAAAAAAAAGGTGAATCAAGAATCTTCGTAAGGAGACTAAAATAAAAGGAGAACTTGGGGACGTCCTTAAATAATTAAATAACTTCTAGGTAGTGTCCAGCCGGCCGCCGCCTGACCGAGTCCGCCATGGCCGGGGGCCTGGTTCTTTCTTCATCTTCCACCTACGACACGGCCGGACGGGTTGCCACCCAGACCGGGCCCGACGGCCTGACCACGACCTACGGCTATGCCGACGGCGGCCGGACCACCACCGTGACCCGGCCCACCGGCTCGGAGGTCTCCGAACGTTACATCGACGGCCGGACCAGAAGCGTCACCGGCACAGCGGTGGTTGCCCAGTATTACACCTATGGCGTCAATCCTGACGGCACCCAGTGGACCGAAGTCCGCACCACGGCCCCGGACTCCCCGGCCTGGCAGCGCACCACTTCCGATCTTCTGGGCCGCACCGTTAAAACAGAATCTCCCGGCGCAAGCGGCGAGATTATGGTGGCCCGCAATTATTATGACGCCATGGGCCGGCTGGTCCGCGCCACCACACCGGGCCAGGCAGACACCCTGTACACCTATGACGAGCTGGGCCAACAGGTTGCAACCGGCCTGGACGTGGACGCAAACGGCGTTCTGGAGCCGGCCTCCATGGACCGGATCACCGCAACCCATGCCCTTTATGAAAAATCCGGCAACCAGTGGTGGCAGACCGCCGAACAGATCACCTATGCGCAGAACAACAGCGCCGCCCCGGTCACCCTTGCCATACAAAAAACCCAGGTCTCGGGCCTGGGCGTAAACAACAAAGCGGCGGAGAGTGTTTCTATCGACATGCTGGGCAATATTACCCGCAGTCAGACCTTTATCGACCGGGCAAATAAAACAGAAACCCGCCGCACAGATTATCCGGACTCGGACACCCCGGCCGAGCAGGTGACGGTCAACGGCCTGCTGGCGCTGTCAAAAACAAAGACCGGCCTTGTCTATGCCTTTGATTATGACGCCCTGGGCAGACAGACCGGCATGGTTGACCCGCGCACCGGAGAAAGCCTTACCCATTATAACGACAAGGGCAGGGTGGATTATGTTGAAGACGCGGCCGGCAACCGAATCACCTATGTGTATGACCCGGCCACGGGCAGAAAAACCGCTGAGGTCAACGCCGACAACCAGGCAACATACTATGCCTACAATGCCATGGGCCAGGTGGTCCGCACCTGGGGCCCGGCCGCCTATTCGGTGGAATATGTGTATGACGATTACGGCCGCATGACCCAGATGCGCACGTTCCGTTCCGGCGACAACTGGGAGGCAGAGACCTGGCCGTCGGGTGCGTCCGGCGACACCACCACCTGGCTTTACGATCCCGCCACCGGCCTGCTTGCGGTAAAAACCGACGCCCTGGGCAATGCCGTGTCCTATACCTATGACACGGCCGGCCGGTTAAAAACCCGCACCTGGGCCAGAACCGCCGGCGGCAGCCCCGTTGTCACCACCTATAACTATGCCCCGGCCACCGGGGACCTCACCGGCATTGATTATTCTGGCGCGACAGCCGATGTAACCTTTGCCTATGACCGGATGGGCCGGCAGACCCATGTCACCGATGCCGTGGGCTCCCGCACCTTTGCCTATAACGATCATCTCCAGCTTGAATCAGAGTCCATCACCGGCCTTTACGGCAAAACCATTACCCGGGCCTACGACAGCCTGGGCAGAAGCACGGGCTTTACCGCCGGGCCGGATCATGCCATGACCTACGCCTATGATGCGTTCGGCCGGTTTAAAACAGCCGCCTGGAACATCCGGGGCCAGAGCGATGCCGCCACCTATGGCTATGCGCAAAACGCCGACCTTCTGTCCGGGTATGCCACCACCGGCGGACACATGGTCTCCTACACCTACGAAGATCACCGCAACCTGAAGACCGGAGTCCAGAACGCCTTTAACACGGCCCTGGTATCCGGCTACACCTACCAGTATGACAATCCGGGCCAGCGGACAAACACGGCCAACACCGGCCAGGCGTTTGCCCAACCCGGCTTTAATGTGTATGATTACAACACCCGAAGCGAGGTGACCGGGTCGGAGCGGTATGAGGGAACCGACGTCACCGACCTGTCCATGCCCATTGACCCTGAAAGGCGGCTTTACGCCTACGACCCCATCGGCAA
Source organism: Thermodesulfobacteriota bacterium (assembly GCA_049320925.1). GTDB lineage: Bacteria > Desulfobacterota > Desulfobacteria > Desulfobacterales > Desulfosudaceae > Desulfosudis. Next base: position 2,420 of record JBMORB010000217.1, read on the forward strand.
CCGGGACACCGCCGCCGAGGGCACGGACCCGG
>JBMORB010000218.1:0-2440 GCA_049320925.1 Thermodesulfobacteriota bacterium
ATCACGGAAATCTGCCGCTCGATGCCCGTGACATCAATGGCTTCCAGAATCTTGAGCAGCCGCTGAATATTGGAATGAGTGTCCGTGAGAATCAGCATGTTGGTGGACGGATAAGCCAGCAGCACGCTGTCCTTGGAAACCAGTGGGGTAAAAAGCCCCTTGATTTCATTGGCGTCGGCGTATTTCAAAGGAATAATCTGCGTAACCAGCCGATCCTCGGGAGAACGGTCTTCCTGAACCATGCCCGTCTGAATACTTTTGGAACGGGCATCGCCCGCCTTGACCACCTTGATGATATCGCCGGCTTCCACCGTGGCAAAGCCGTGAACCTCCAGCACCGACTGAAAAACCCGATAAGCGTCATCAACCGGAATTTTGGCCGGACATATCACCGTGATCTTGGTGCGCACATTCTGGTCAACGATAAAGTTCTTGCCGGTGATCTCACTGATAAATTTTATGAAAACCGTCAGGTCCACGTCGTTGAAATCCAGCGACACCAGGTTCCCCTCCACCTGTCCACCAACGGACGGGGTCGGGTCCAAGGACGTCTTGGACGGCACCCGGGGCGTTTTCACCTCAGGCCCGGCCGGTTCAGTCGCAGGCCGCGGCGGTTCGGTACCGGCCTGCTCGGGCGGCGACGCCTGAGCAGCCCGCTGCCCCTGGTCTCCCGGAGCCATGCGTCGGCCCGGCAGACCTCTGCGCTCACGGATCTTCTGAATCAGATCAGCCCGTGAGCGAGGCTCCTCGGCCCATGACGCCGGAGCCCCCAGCAGCACCGCCGCGCAAGCCGCGACGCAAACCATTTGCCTGATGCCAATGCCAAATTTCATTAGTGTTCTCCACGAAGAGTCGATTCAGCCGCCCTTCTGGGCTATTATTATCTACTGAACATTATAATGTATTAGTTCCCTCTGCCCGTCCCGATTCACTTCAAGGACTACCGCGGAAGCCTCACTCAAGCTCTTATAGACCTCCATGCAATCGTCCACGGTGCTGATCTTTTTCCCGTTGACACCCACGATCACGTCCTTGCTCTGGAGGCCCATTTCCTGAAAAATGGATTCCGGCGCCACACTGTCCAGGCTCAGACCGTCGGGCTTGCCGTCCGTGAAATGGGGACGGATGCGCACGCTCTGCATGAGGTCGTTGACATTATTAAACGCGCCCTCCACTTCGCTGCGGTTCAGCGTGACATTCCGGACGCTGGCCGCCTTTTCCGTCACCCGTTCCGCCGGCCCTCCCCGGCGTACCGGCGGCAGCCCCCCCGGACGAGCGCCGTCAGTGATGGACTCCTCGGTCATCTCCAGCACCTCGTCGACGCCGTTGAGGGTGAGTACCACCTTTTTTCTCAGAATATGCTTGACCGTGGCGCTTTCAACCGTATCTCCGGCCTTGTAGAGGCCCTGCTGCCGTTCACGGGTCCGCTCGATGATGGCGCAGGACTTTTCACCCAGCCCGGAAATCGTTCCCATGAGTTTCAGCGCCAGATCGGTTTTCTTCAGATTATCCACATTGATCACCGACTGAGCCACGGCAGCCGACGGCACGGCCTTGAATACATTGCGCGAAGCAATAGCCGTGTATGCGGAGAGTGGTCTTTTTGAAACCGGCCGGGGAGGCGTCGCCGTCCCCCTGCCCGACGACGGGACCACAAGGGCGGCGCTGTTCAGCCGACCGGCCGCCACGGCATAGAAGAGGTCCACGCCGAAGTAGACGGTCAGGGTGATCAACAAAAGGTTCGCGATGATAACGGCTTTTTTCGCCATTCAGCCTTGCCCCTGCACTGTAAGAATTTTATTTGTCCGCCATCTATTTCAATGAAAAACCGGGAGCGGCCAGTGTCCCCTTCAATTCTATCGGGAAACCCTGTTCACCGACATGGCTCAGCAAAACATCCACCGATGACGACTTACCCAGGGCGGCGGTCAATCCCGCCTGGGGTTTGATATTCCCCTTTAATCGCAGCGAACTCTGCGCAAAAGGCCGCCGGACAAGAATATCTCCTGCCAGATCACCTTCCATCTGCTTTCCTTTGCCCGTCAACCGTTCTATCCGCAATCGATCGCCGTTGGCCGTCAGGGCAGTTTCAATCCGATCGAACGTTACGGCATCAATCGATAAAACAGGCTCCTTTAAGGCCACCATCACATTCAGCAGAACCAGATCAGACCGTACCGCGACCTGTCGGCCGTCAAAATCGCCCTGGATCTTCCCGCCGGCGGTCCCCGTAATCTGGCGGACAGGGAGTTGGTTGAAAAAGGCCATGTCTTCCAGCCCCACATTTGAAAAGGCCATGTCAATGGCCCATTTCCCGGTTGTCTTATCCTGCCGGCAGACTCCCTTTACGCCGCCATCCATAATGCGGGCCTTGAACGCGAAACTCCGTCCTGCCCCCAGCAGGGAAAGAAAAGAAGGCGATATCCGCACGTACCGGAAA
>JBMORB010000219.1:0-2432 GCA_049320925.1 Thermodesulfobacteriota bacterium
GGAATTGCGGAAAACCCGCCCGCGCGGCAAACCGCTTGATGTCCTGCTCGTCGGCAAAGGCCAGGGGCCGGACCAGGGTGACCTTGCCGCCGAACATCGGCAGAAAAGGCCTCATCAGGCTGATTTCGCCGGCATAGCAGATGTTGATAAACAGTGATTCGATGATGTCGTCCTTGTGATGGCCCAGGGCCAGCTTGTTACAGCCCAGCTCGGCCGACACTTCGAACAGCCGTTTTCTCCGCAGCCGGGAGCACAGGAAGCAGGGGTTTTCCCGGTTGGCTTCGCTGTGGGCCACCACGCCGCTGTCGGTCTGCTCCACCCGCAGCGCCGGCCAGCCGCTTTGCGCGAAAAACGCCGCCAAAGGGGCGGCAAAGCCGCCATCAAACCCCGGATCGATATAACAGGGGAACAGCGTGTAGGAGATGGGTATCCGTGAGAGCCGTTCGAAAAGAAACCAGAAGAGGGTGAGGCTGTCCTTCCCGCCCGATACGGCCACGCAGACCCGATCCCCGTCCGCGATCATGTCGTACCGGTGCTGGGCTTTGCCCACGGCCCTGTTGATGGCCCTGTAGCTGCGGTCCTCCGGGGGGGAAGGGCGGACCGCTGTTTCAGGCTTCGTCTTCTTCGTCGTCGTAGTACTCTTCGTCTTCGGAATCCCCGTCCCGGGTTTCCAGTTCTTCATCGGCAAAGTCGGCGCCGTCGGCCATGTTTCCGGCCATCTCCTCGGCGATTTCCCGGTCAAGTTCATCGGCGGCGGGGGCCTTGAAGAACCCGGCCTTCATTGCCTCGGCCATGTTTTCCGCGGTGATCTTGCCGGCGGCGATTTCCCTTAAAGCCACCACAATGTCCTCGTTCTTGGGCGAACTGACCAGGTACTCAGAGCCTTCCCGTATCTGCCGCACCCGCTGGGCCGCCAGATGGACCAGCTCGAAACGGGAACCGCCCCTGCGCAGACAATCTTCAACCGTAATGCGTGCCATACTTTAAACCTCCATCCGTTATCGGATATTTATCAGCTCATAACTCCGTTTTCCGCCCGGCGCCTGAAGCACCACTTCGTCTCCCGGCACCTTGCCGAGAATCGCTTTCCCCAGGGGGGAAGTGACGGAGATGAGCCCCTTGTCGATGTTTGATTCATCCGGGCCGACCAGCTGGTATTCCACTTCCTCGCCCGTGTCAATGCTCTCCAGGCGGATGGTGCATCCGAAAACCGCCTTGTCCCGGGAAAGGGTGGTCGGGTCGATGATGTTGGCGCTGGCCAGCTTGTGTTCCAGCTCGTTGATGCGTCCTTCGATGAACCCCTGTTTTTCCTTGGCCGCGTGGAACTCGGCGTTTTCCGAAAGATCGCCGTGGGCACGGGCCTCTTCAATGGCCTTGATGTTTTTCGGCCGTTCCACGCTTTTCAGCCGTTCAAGCTCCTGCTTGAGTTTCTCGTACCCCTGTCGCGTGATCGGAATGACTTCTACCACTGCCGTTGCCTCCGGAAAAAGGCGCGTTCCCCCGTGCGCGAGGACGCACCGGATGATTAAAAATAGTCCCTGATCAGAATCTCGCCGATCTGGATGGCGTTGGTGGCCGCCCCTTTTCGGATGTTATCGGCCACGATCCACATGTCAATGCCGTTGGGGACGGAAACATCCTTCCGGATCCGGCCCACCAGGGTGGTATCCCTGCCCGCCGCGTCAATGGCCATCGGATAGAGGTTGGCCGACGGGTCGTCCACCACCTTCACGCCGGGCGCGTTTCTTAACAGCTCCCGCACCTCTTCCGGCGAAATGGGGTCCACGGTTTCAATGTTTACCGACTCCGAATGGCCATAGAGGACAGGCACCCGGATGGTGGTGGAGGAAACGGCGATGGTGTCGTCCTCCATGATCTTCCGGGTTTCGTTGACCATTTTCATCTCTTCGTCGGTATACCCGTTTTCCAGAAAAGAACCGATATGGGGCAGGCAGTTAAAGGCGATCCGGTGCGGATAGACTTTTCTTTCAACGGTTTTCCCGTCGAGGACCGACCGGGTCTGGCTCAGCAGCTCGGCAATGGCCGCCGTTCCCGTTCCGGAAACCGCCTGGTAGGTGGAGACCACGATGCGTTTGATGCGGGCTTTTTTGTGAATGGGCGCCAGCGCCACCACCATCTGAATGGTGGAACAGTTGGGGTTGGCGATGATGCCCTTTTTGGAATAGCCGGCCACAGCGTGGGGGTTGACCTCCGGCACCACCAGGGGAATGTCCGGGTCCATGCGCCAGGTCTTGGAATTGTCAATCACCACACACCCGTCCTGGGCCGCGATGGGCGCGAACTTCTTGCTGGGCCCGCTGCCGGCGGAGAAAAAGGCGATGTCCACGTCCTTGAAGGACTCCTCGGTCATCTCCTCCACGGGAAAACTTTCCCCCCTGAATTTCAGTTTTTTCCCCACCGAGCGGCTGGAT
>JBMORB010000220.1:0-2431 GCA_049320925.1 Thermodesulfobacteriota bacterium
CCACGGGCAGCGGCAAGTCCACCACCCTTTATTCCACGCTGCGGTACCTCTCCTCCCCGGACGTGAACATCACCACCGTGGAAGACCCTATTGAAATGGTGCACGAAGATTTCAACCAGATCGCGGTCCAGCCCGTGGTGGGTATCACCTTCGGTTCGATCCTGCGAAACATTCTGCGCCAGGATCCGGATATTATCATGATCGGTGAAATGCGGGACCTGGAAACCGCCCAGAATGCCATTCAGGCCTCTTTGACCGGCCATCTGGTGCTGTCCACGCTGCACACCAATGACGCTCCCTCTTCCATTATCCGGCTGCTGGACATCGGTGTTCCCAGCTTCCTGGTTCAGGCCACTCTGGTGGGAATCATCGCCCAGCGCCTGGTAAGACGCATCTGCGTCCACTGCCGGGAACCCTTTGAAATGGATGCCGTGGAATTTGAAGCCATGGGTATCCAGACGGGGAAGAAGGGCAAGATAAAGCTTTACCGGGGCAAGGGTTGCAACAAGTGCCGGGGTACCGGCTACAAGGGACGCACCGGCATCTTTGAAATGCTGCCCTACACGGAAGCCATTAGGGATCTGACCCTGCCCCAGACCGATGTGGCCCGCATACAGGCCAAAAGCCGGGAAGAGGGCATGACCACCCTCAGGGAGGCTGCCGTGAAAAAAATGCTGCGCGGTGAAACTTCCTATCAGGAAGTCTTAAGGGTCACCTGGGAATAATGTCCGGGAGTTCTCGCGTTCAGGGAGAAACAGGGTATCCCTGGTGTCCAAAAGAGTTTTAACCATGGCGGCACATCTCTTGATGTGTTGATCCCGATAGCGATTTGGATAAACAGCCGGGGCCTGTCCTGCCATGAGTAAAACCGTTTTTGGATAATAATGACAGGGTATATAAAAAACGGGGACAGGCCTGTTTGCCTGTCCCCGGCGCGTTTTCGCTGTTGCCGCTGAGTTACAGTGACGCGGCCTTAAAGGTTGCGCCCGGCTGGATAGCGTCGTCTGACTGGGTGACAACCACCGTGGCCGTGGTGTCCCGAACCAGCAGCACCAGCAGTTTCCCGTACACCGTGGGCGGCAGCGCCACCTTTTCACCATTCACTTTCTCGATGTCCTGCCGGTAGACGTCAAACTGCTGTCCCGCCTGAATGCCGTCTTTTTTACCCTTATTGATAAAGGCGATGGCATGTTCACCAAAGATGTTGACGGATGTGTCGGCGCCGATGATGGTCCCCGTCAGGTCCCGCGGACTTTGGGTCAGCGGGATTTTGGGAACCCGTTGCTCAAAGGCCATGATCAGGTCCCCCACGGCGATCTCCTGGAAGGACCGGTAAATGGTGGCAATCGTGTAATCGGGTGTGATGGAAGTGATCTCCGCGATACCGATGATACTGTAGTGGTGACCGGCGTATTGGCCGGTAACAGGATTCTCAATCGGCGTGACAGGTTTGTAGATGCGATAGGTGTTGCCGACGATAAAGGCATCGGCGCCGGTCTTCTGAATATAGATGATGTCTCCCTGGCCCAGCAGCCCTCTTTCGTCACCTTCTGTCTTGAAAATCTTTCCCATGCAGTAAGGATCGGCGGGTGTCCGGAAAAATCCTTTCCGGGGAAGGGGCTCCACAAAGCCCACCGAGTCGATGGCGGTATATTCATAAAAAATGGACTCCTCCACCGGCGCCGGCGCGGTCTGTTCTTCCGGCTCGGCCTGGGCCACCACTTCCTGGGCCGGCGGGGGGACCGGCGGCAGCGGGGCGATCTTGTCGCGATTGTCCGGCAGGCCGGTTCGCTGATAGAGCCGGATCCGCTGTCCTGGATAGATCAGGTGAGGGTTGGTGAGGTCCTTATTCTGGCCCCACATGGCGGGCCATACCCATTCAGAGTCGTAGAATCTTTTTGAAAGGTCCCAGAGGGTGTCGCCGGACCTGACCGTGTAATAAAACCCTGGCGAATCGTCCGTGACGGCCTCGGCGGTTGTGGCGTCATCCTCCGCAAAAGACATGGCGCCGGCTGAAAGAATGAAACAGGAAAGCACCAGAACGATGAGCGGATAAACGAGTTTTCTGTCTGGCATAGGTCACCTATCTGTGGATTGTGCAATGGTTAATAATCATTGTCCCCGCGGCGATGAATGATGGTTATACCCTACATTCGGTGGCCCGCGCTTGTCAAGTCCTTAAGTTTTTCTGGCAGGTTGGGAAGGCCCCGACCCGAAGGCTTTAGAAAATATCCGGCTACAGGGCGACATGCTCCAGTGACACGGATCGCTTGAGAATGAGCTGCGCGATGGTTTTGAACTGCGCGGTGATGTCGGACACCAGGAACCGTGCGTTTCCGCTTTTTGACAGTGCGCTTTCAAGCGGGGGGTGTTCGGCGATGAACTGCTTGACCGACCGGGCTACGGCCGTGGATGAGTCGATGATGGCCAC
>JBMORB010000221.1:0-18243 GCA_049320925.1 Thermodesulfobacteriota bacterium
TTTCCGCAGTTGAGATAAAGGAGGTTCTTTTTCACGTCAGTATTTATGCCGGTCAGGAAGCGATGATGAAAGCCATTGGAGTAATGGAGCGTATCCAGAGCTGAAGGGGCTTATCCGTGTACTTTTCTTGGCGGCAAGAAAAGTACACGGATAAAAGAAAGAGAGGAAATTTTTTAAAAACTCACCGTACATTGAATTCGATACCGATCCCGATAGACAGCGATTTCGATCTGGATAAACAAATCAAAAGATGTGCCGCCATGGTTAAAACCGTTTTTGGACAACAATGGCCCATGCTGAGTTTTAAAACCCCGTCGAAAAATTTCATGAAATATCCGGGCTAATCCCCCTCCAAAACAGTGCCGTTGGACCTGCTCAGGCCATGGCCGGTTCATCATTTGGCTCGCCACTGACCACCACATAATTGCGGCCCCGTTTTTTGGCCTGATACATTGCCTGTTCGGCAGTGGCGTCGGTCAGCACCAGGGAGAACTCTTCCCCGGGGTCCCGATCATGTCCAGAAAACCACAGGCCAGGAATACCAGCAGGCCCGTAATTCCGGAATAATGTGGAGGAGAAGATGTCCTTTGTGATTAATATTTATAACAAATCCAGCTTTATATCTCACTAATGGCCGCATTTAGCCCTTGGGTGAGAATATTTTAGAACAATCCGATAATACGGCCAAAAATGTCTTGAAAGAACCCGTGGGGCGTGTTAACTGTTAGTTTAAAAATTACAATGGGATAAGTGGTTTTATTTATGGACCGGCATCAAATGGATAAGATGATTGATAAATGGCCGCGCCTTAAATGGTTTTTTTTCTGTCTGATCCTGCTGGCGTTTATGGCAGGATGCGGCGGCTCCAGCCAGCGGACCGGCGGCGATTTCCTGGTTCGCATCGATCAGCTGGTGGTGACCGAGGCGGATTTTAATAACACCCTGGAGATTGTAAAGAGTGCCTACTCGTATGAGGCGTTGCAGGATCCGGAAGTGCTGGCAAAGATCAAGGCCAGGCTTTTAAAACAGCTCACTGAAGAACTGATTCTTGCCAGGCGGGCACAGGAAATCGGGATTACCGTTTCAGATGAGGAGTTGAATAAGGCGGTTTCCAATGTCACGGAGGATTATCCGGAAGGCGCTTTTGAACAGTCCCTGCTGGAGAACGCCATCCCCTTTGATACATGGAAAATGCGGCTCAAAACAGGATTGTTGACGGAAAAGGTGATTGAACGGGAGTTGCTGGAAAAGGTGGTCATCTCTCCCGAAGAGGCCGCGGCCTATTACCAGAAATATCAGCCGGAAGAGGAGAACACCTCCAGCAATACCACTGCCGCGAATGTGGATCTTCTGAAACGACTGAGAAGGGAGAAGGCCCAGGAGGCTTACGTAGACTGGATAAAGGAACTCCAGCAGCGCTATGATATCGAACTGAATCAACCATTATGGGAAGAACTGTCAAAATGAATGTCATATTGATAAAGACCGGAATCCGGCGCGCCATTATTTTTCTGTTGCTGCTGTTCACGGCGGCTGTTTCGACCGGCGCTCCGGGAACGGCCGCTGCCGAGGTCGTGGACAGAATCGTGGCTTATGTGAATGAGGAGATCATTCTGCTGTCCGAGCTGGAAAAGTCGTTAAATCTCTACGAGGAGGCGCTTCGTGCCCGGAACCTGCCGCAAGACGCGGAAAAGGAGCTTCGCTACCGGGCCAGGGAAGACATGATCCAGCACCTTGTGGACAAACGGCTGACCCGTCAGGAGGCCGGCCGGCTGGGGGTCACGGTTGATGAGCGGGAAGTGGACGAAGCCCTGAACCAGATGAAGCGCTCCATGCTTTATACCGACGAGGACCTCCGGCAGAGTCTGGCGGAAAAAGGTTACACCCTTGATGAATACAAAAATGAGCTTCGGGACCAGATCTTGCGGCAGCGCATTCTGACCCTGGAGGTCAAGTCCAAGGTGGTGGTCACCCCTGCCGATATTCAGGCCTATTATGATGCTCACCCCGAAAAATATGGCGCCGGCAAGCAGTACCATCTGCGCAACATTATCATGCGGGTTGACAAAACCATGCCGGAGGAAGCGAAAGCCACCGTTTTCGCCATAATGCAGGAACTCCACGGCCGGCTCTCTGCCGGGGCCTCTTTTGCGGACCTGGCCTCCCGGTATTCCCAGTCCTCCTTTGCCGAGAAGGGGGGCGACTTGGGGCTTTTTTCCCTGGATGATCTCTCCCCCCAACTGCGGGAGGCTGTTGAACCCCTGCAAACCGGCCAGTTTACGCAGGTGATCGATACACCACAGGGGTATCAGATTCTCTATCTGGAAGAAGCGATTGACCAGCCGGCGGTGACTCTGGAAAAAGCGTCGGAAGAAATCCGGGAGCAGCTTTACACCGATATGCTGGAAGCCCAGTTCGAAAAATGGGTGACCCAGTTGAGGGAAAAATCACATATCAAAATTGTTCTATAAACCCTTAAGAATGTATGGATATCTGACAAGAGTATATGGGGATGGAAGCCAACGTTTCGATAGATGGACAACACCTTTCATACGGACGCTATCTGCAGCATTGCCGGCGTGAACGGGGGCTTCGACTGGAAGACCTGTCACGGGAACTGAAAATCACCTTTGACATGGTGATGGCCATTGAAAACGAGGATTACGCCCGATTCCCCGACGAAGTGTTTACCAAGGGTTTTCTGAGGGCTTTCGCAAGGGCTGTGGGCGCGGACGGCGACAGGGTGGTCCAGGGTTACTTGAGCCAGGTCGCCACGTTTCGTGACTCCATAACCGCCGAAGCGGCCATCGTTCAGGAAAATCGCCTGTTCTGGAAGAGGGCGGTGGCATCTTCGGCCGTCTTGGCGCTGCTCATCGGCATGACGCTTCTGCTGATGCCGGACGGCCGGGAAAACCAACCCGTTGGGACCGAGTCTTTGCCGGCTGCGGAGAACAGCGTTCCCGCGACATCCGAAACCCGGGAAGAGATAGAAGAAGAGGTCCTTCAGCGGCAGATGGCGGCCAAGGAACCGTCGCCGCCGGTCCGGCAGGGGAAAATGCTGGATATTGTCACCATCGAAGACACATGGGTCAAAATCATCACCGATAACGACCCTCCCAAAGAGTATTCTCTAAAGGCCGGAGACCGGTTGGCGCTTGAGGCAAAAGAGCGTTTTAACCTGCTCATCGGCAACGCCGCCGGCATCCAGTTGTTTGTTGACAAAACACCGATGACGCTGCAGGGAGAAAAAGGGCAGGTCATCAACATCGAAATCCCATGACAGCCGCCGCCGTTTCTCCCGCTGCCCGTCCGGTCCGGTTTTTTAAGGTCTTCTTTTTCGGAGTTTGACCGATGCCAGGCTTCAGCTCTCCCGCCATTATTTTGCGGCGCACCGATTACGCCGATGAAGACCTGATCATTGACCTTCTCACTCTGGAAAGGGGCAGAATTTGTGCCATTGCCAAAAACGCCCGAAAAAGCAAAAAACGGTTTGCCGGTATTCTCGAACCCTTTTCCTGCCTGGATGCCGTGTTTACCCGGAGTGCCGGCAAATCCGGCATGATGGTCCTCAAAGAGGCGGCCATGACCGAGCCTTTTGAGGCCATTCGCCGCAACATGGAAAAGGCGGCCTACGCCAGCTACTGGTCGGAAATGGTTAACCGGTGGGTGGGCGAAGACGAGTCTCAGCGGGACCTTTTTGAATTGCTCTACTATGCTTTTTCCATGCTTGGCGGCGGCGTTTCACATCGGACGCTGAGCATCCTTTTCCAGATACGGTTTCTTGCTCTTGCCGGCATGGCCCCCCGGCTGGATGCGTGCCGGGTCTGTAAAAAAAGTATCGATCTGACGGCAGGCCCATCGGTTTACTTTGATGTTGCAAAGGGCGGTGTTGTGTGTCATACGTGCGGTCTTGCCGCGCGGACAATGCCGGGCACGGCCCTCTCCAAAGGCACGATCAAACAGTTCCTGTGGGTAAAGGAAAACGATCTGCGAAAGGCGGAGCGCGTCCGGTTCACCAACGCGGCCCAGGAGGCGGGTTTGGCGGCTCTGGAAGCCTTTGTTGTTTATCATCTGGCGACGGAATTAAAAAGCCTGAAAGTGCTTCGCCGTATTCGGGGAGAAAAATCGGAAACGCCATGAATAATCATTTAAAAACGAGTCTTGAGGCCGGACCCTGCGTGGCGTCGGCGCCTTGCAGGGTGGACCTGGGCGGCACCCTGGACATCAAGACACTGTATCTTCCCATGGCCTGTTTTTCTCCTTCCACCTTCAACATGGCCATTGATCTTCGTACGACCGTTACGTTGCGTCCTTACCAGCCGGGAAGAATTAAAATATCGTCCAGGGGTTTTGAGGATGTGGAGTTTGCGCTGCGTGAAGCGTCCTTCGATCACCCTCTGGGATTGATGACGGCCATCGCGGCCCACTTTGACGCCGACGGCGTTCACATCAACATCGATTCCAAGTCGCCGCCCAGAAGCGCGCTGGGCGGGTCATCCGCCGCGGCAGTGGCCTTGACCGCGGCCCTGGCAAAGGCCTGCGGTATCGCGGACGCTTTTCCAAAGGCGCGGCTGGTGATGACGGCACACGGCATCGAGGAAGGGGTGGCCCGGATTCCCTGCGGGCTTCAGGATCAGCTGGCCGCTGCTTTTGGCGGCGTCAATACCTGGTACTGGAAAAATCCGGATGCCGGGGACATCTGTTTTGAGCAGCGGCCGGTGCTTGACGGGGATCGGCTATCCGCCTTTGAGTCCTGCTTTCTGGTGGCATACTGCGGCATGCCCCATGAGTCGAAAAACATCAACGGAAAATGGGTGGATCATTTTATCCGGGCACAGGACAGGGGCCTCTGGCGGGAAATCATTGACTGTTCAAACGGCTTCACCGAGGCCCTTGCCGAAGGTGACCTGGAACGGGCGGCAGGGTGGATGAACCAGGAGGTCGCGGCCCGGCGTCGCATGACGCCTGATGTGCTGGACGAAACCGGAAACCGGCTGGTCGACTGCGCGGCCGAGACGAGGTGCGGCGGCCGTTTTACCGGCGCCGGCGGCGGCGGTTGCGTCTGGGCAATAGGAGTTCCGGAACATATCACGATGCTTCGGGAAAAGTGGCAGGCCATTCTCAAAACAAGGCAGGGCGCCTGCCTGCTGGCGGCCGGCATCGACCGTCGGGGTATAGTGGTTGAGTGAGTGGGTTTTTATCCGGGTTTTAAGGTGTTTTCCCGGTCCATAATGTGGTATATCCCCAGTGGTGTTTCCAAACTTTAACGGCAACCAGAATAAGGACGGCGGCGGCTTGGTTCCGCCGGGATGAAACGGGAAATGGACTTTCAAGACATTATTTTAAATTTGCAGAAATTCTGGGCGAAAAAGGGGTGTGTCCTTGTTCAGCCTTACGACATGGAGGTGGGGGCCGGAACCTTTCATCCGGAAACCCTGCTTCGCGCCCTGGGACCGGAGCCCTGGCAGGTGGCCTTTGTGCAGCCTTCACGGCGGCCCACGGACGGGCGCTACGGTGAAAACCCGAACCGGCTTCAGCACTACTACCAGTTCCAGGTGATGCTCAAACCCTCACCCAAAGACCCCCAGCGGCTTTACCTCCAGAGCCTGGCGTCTCTGGGCATTCACGGTTCGGATCATGACATCCGTTTCGTGGAGGACGACTGGGAATCCCCGACCCTGGGCGCTTCAGGCCTGGGATGGGAGGTGTGGCTGGACGGGATGGAGATCACTCAGTTCACCTATTTTCAGGCCGCCGGCAGCATCGATCTCTCCCCGGTGTCGGTGGAGATCACCTACGGACTGGAGCGCATCGCCATGTACCTTCAGGGCATCAACAACGTCTACGACCTGGCCTGGCGGGGCGGGATTACCTATGGCGACCTGCATCACCGGCAGGAGGTGGAACAGTCGGCCTATAATTTCGAACACGCGGACGTGGACATGCTTTTCGACTGTTTCGGCAAGTATGAGCATGAGGCCGGCCGCCAGATTGAACAGAACCTGGTGTTGCCCGCCTATGAGTACTGCCTGAAATGTTCTCACACCTTCAACCTGCTGGACGCCAGAGGCGCCATCAGCGTGACGGAGCGGACCGGATACATCAAACGCATCCGCGATATTGCCAGGGCCTGCGCAACCGCTTATCTTAAGCAGCGGGAGGCCATGGGATTTCCCCTGCTGAAAGACGATCATCGAGGTGAAGGAAAATGAAATACCAGACGCTGTTGTTTGAAATAGGAGCGGAAGAAATTCCAGCGGGATACATTGCCCCGGCCCTGGCGGCCCTTGCCGGGAATCTGCTTGAAAAATTAAAGGAAGCGCGGATCGCCTGTAAAGCGGCAAAGACCTTCGGCACTCCCCGCCGCCTGGCCGTGATGGTAGACGGCGTCGCGGAAAAGCAGGAAACCGTCACCACGGAGATGACGGGTCCGCCGAAAAGCGTCGGCATGGACGGTACCGGCAATTTCACGATGGCGGCTGAAAAATTTGCGCAGAAGGCCGGTGTCCCCGTGAAATCACTGTTCGTCATTCAGACGGGCAAGGGGGAGTATCTGGCGGCCCGCAAAAAGGAAAAAGGAAAACCCGCCGGAGACCTTTTAAAAACCATTCTGCCCCAGGTTATCGCCTCCCTGCCGTTTCCCAAAACCATGCGATGGGGAGAACGAAACGAGACTTTTGCCCGGCCGGTCCACTCCCTGACCGCACTTTTGGGAGAAAAGGTGATACGGTTCTCATGGGCGGGCGTCGCCAGCGGCAGAACCTGCGCGGGTCATTCGTTCATGAGCCCTGAAGCCGTGTCCGTTCCCCGTCCCGAGACGTATGAGAACCTGCTGAAAAAACATTTTGTCCTGGCGGACAAGGCCCGGCGAAAAGAGGCGGTGCTGCGCGAAATTCACAAAGCCGCCGCGGCGCTTGGCGGAACCCTGCTGCCCGATGATGAGCTGGTGGATGTGGTCACCAACCTGGTGGAGTATCCGGTGGCGTCGGCCGGCCGGTTTGATGAGAAGTTTCTGGCCCTTCCCAAAGAAGTCCTGATTACCGCCATGCGGTCCCACCAGAAATATTTCGCCGTGGCGGACAAAAAGGGAAACCTGATGCCCTGTTTCGTGGCGGTGAACAACACAAAAGTGTCCAAAATCGTGGTGGTGACCACGGGACATCAGCGAGTGCTGCGGGCACGGCTGGAAGACGCCATGTTTTTTTTCCAGAAAGATCTTCAATCGCCCCTGGAGAAAAGGGTGGAAGCGCTTGGCCGGGTGGTGTTCCAGGCCCGGCTGGGTACGGTTTATGAAAAAACAAAGCGCGTCGAGCGTCTGGCCGGTCTTGTGGCGGAGCAGGTCGCCCCTTCCGACAGCGACCTCAAGCGGCATGTGACGCGGGCCGCGCTTTTGTGCAAGGCGGATCTGGTCACGCACACGGTCATTGAGTTTCCCAAACTGCAAGGGGTCATGGGCCGGGTTTTTGCCGCCGCGGCCGGCGAATCCGAGGCCGTGGCACGGGCCATTGAGGAGCATTATCTGCCCCTGTATTCCGGCGGGGCGCTGCCTGAAACTCCTTGCGGGGCTGTGCTGGCGGTTGCCGACAAGATGGATTCGATCTGCGGATGCTTTGCCGTGGGACTGGTCCCCAGCGGCGCGTCAGACCCTTACGCATTGCGGCGCCAGGGGATCGGCCTGATTCAGATATTTTTGTCAAAGGATATTCGGATCGCTCTTCCCGAACTTGTGCGAGCGGCCATGGAGCCTTTTGCGCAGGTTGCCACCACCCCGATTCAGGAGGCTGCCGACGGCGTTTACACCTTCCTGCGGGGCCGCATGGCACAGCTTCTGGCCGATGAAGGGGTGCCAAAGGACGTTGCCACCGCGGTTCTGAACGCATCGGCGGATCATGTTCCTGATGTATGGAAGCGTGCTCACGCTCTGGCAAAGACAAAATCCATGCCCGATTTTGAACCCATTGCCGCGGCTTTCAAACGGGTGGCCAACATCATTAAAAAATCGGCGGTACAGGCAACGGCGGAACCGGATGCATCGCTTTTTCAGCATTCCAGTGAATCCGCCCTTTACAGTGCCTGTCAGGAAGTTAAAACCAGAATGACCCAGGCCATGGCACAACAGGATTACACCCGCGCACTGGCCCATATTGCCGGCCTGAGAAACGCGGTGGACGCTTTTTTTGACGATGTCCTGGTGATGGCCGAAGACCCTGCCCAGCGGAACAACCGGCTGGGGCTGCTTTTTGCCGTTAATTCGCTGTTTAACGGGTTTGCCGATTTTTCGGCGCTTTCAACCGAGTAGGGGAAGTAAATTCGAAGATTGTTTTTTAAGTCTGGACATACACCAAAGGAGGATCCATGCCGTTTGAACCCGAAAAAGACAAACTGTTGAAGCAATGGAAATGCGAGCAGACCGGCCTGATTGTCTCCATTAACCAGTACGCCGACGGTCAGCCCAAGGTCCAGATCGGTCCGCGCATTTTAAAAAAACAGGATGGCACCGACCGTGCGCCAGCAAAGGCGGGGCGACTTTCCATGGAAGACATCCAGTGGCTTTACGATATCATCGATGAGATCAAGGATGATCTGGCGGCCATGGTGCGTCCCGAATAGTCCGCATTTCAGCATTATCTTTACTACCCGCCGCTGGAGGGCAGGTGCGTGGTGACGCCGGTCGAAAATGCCGTGATTTCCCCCATGGCCATGCACAAGGACCACGTGGAAAGCCTGGCGGTCCTGGTGGCCAATCAGGGGGATCTTTCCTCCCTGTGCGGCCGGATGACGCTTTCCCGAAACGAGGGTATCGGGTTTTTCATGAGCCGGCTTTACGCGGGCGTCATTGAAAACGGCCCCGCGCGCGTTACGGTGGCCGGCCCCGTCCTTGGCGCCGCTTATGCCGCGCTGCTGGCCGAAACCCTTATTGCCTCCGGGACCCAAAAACTGCTGTTCTGGGGCTGGACCGGTTCGATATCACCGGATCTTCGTACCGGAGACATACTGGTTCCAGACAGCGCCCTGGCCGATGAAGGTGTAACGGCCAACTACCGGTTGCCAGGCGATGGCGATGCCGGCGGCAACCCGGTGGTTCCCCCGAAGGCGGATATGACCCGGTCGATTCTCTCCGAGCTTGAAAAGAAAACAGATATTCGTTTCCATTCGGGACCCGTGTGGACCACCGACGCGATTTTCCGCGAGACACCACAAAAAATTCGACGGTTTCAGGAACAAGGCGCGGTGGCCGTGGAAATGGAGACATCGGCCCTTTTTTCCGTGGCCCGGTTCCGGGGGGTAGCCGGAGCCGCCCTGCTGACGGTTTCCGATGAGCTTTTTACCGGTGCCTGGAAGCCCGGATTTTTTGACGACCGGTTTCTGGAAACTCGAAAAAAAATGCCGGAGTTAATAGGCCGCATATGCAACCGCCTGTAGACATTGCCGCTGCCAGGGAACGGGTGGTGTTTCTTCGCCAGGAACTGCACCGCCACAATCATCTTTACTATGTAAAGGATGAACCTGAAATTTCCGACGCCGCGTACGACCGTCTGTTCCGGGAACTGGCGGAACTGGAGGCCCTTTACCCGGAACTGGCCGCGCCGGATTCCCCCACTGTTCGGGTCGGCGCGCCCCCGGTGGGGGAGCTGGCCACCGTCACCCGGTCGATCCCCATGCTTTCCATCGGCAATGCCTTTGCCGATGAAGAAATGTTCAAGTTTGATGAACGTGTCCGCCGCTATCTGAAAACCGACGAACCGGTCACCTACCTCGCAGAGCCCAAGCTGGACGGAACAGCCGTTGAACTGGTTTATGAAAACGGCATTCTGACGCTGGCAGCGACCCGAGGGGACGGCACCACCGGAGAAGAAGTCACCTCCAATGTGAAAACCATCCGGTCGGTCCCTCTTCAGCTTCAGGCCAGTGGCCTTCCTTTACCGGCTCTTCTGGAGGTGAGGGGTGAGGTGATCATGAGCAAGAAAGGGTTTGCCGGGCTTAACGCCAGACGACTGGAAAGAGGAGAACCGCTTTTTGCCAACGCCCGCAATGCCGCGGCCGGGTCCCTGCGTCAGCTGGATTCGCGTATCACCGCGTCCCGGCCCCTGGAACTGATCGCCTACGGCATCGGGCGGTATTCAGATATTGACACGGTGACCACGCAGCACGATCTGCTTCGGCGTCTGGCCGCGTTCGGCTTCAGGATCAACGTAAACGTGAAGTCCGGGCTCTCCATTGAAGCGGTCATCGCATTTTACCGGTTTCTTGAAAAAGAACGGCCGTCACTGCCCTATGATATCGACGGCATGGTGGCCAAGGTAGACAGCCTGGCCCTGCAGCGGGAACTGGGGACAACGGCCCGAAGCCCGCGGTGGGTCATTGCCTACAAATTTGCCGCGTCTCAGGAAACGACAAAGGTGGTAGCCATCGAGGTTCAGGTGGGACGGACCGGGGCGTTGACGCCAGTGGCCCATCTGGAGCCGGTCTCCGTGGGCGGCGTGGTGGTATCCCGGGCCACGCTTCACAATGAAGATGAAATCGCCCGCAAAGATATCCGTGTCGGCGATACGGTGCTGGTGCAGCGGGCCGGTGACGTGATCCCTGAAGTGGTCAAGGTTATCGTCTCCCGGCGTACCGGCAACGAGCCGGTATTTAAAATGCCCGACCGGTGTCCGGCCTGCCACAGCCCGGTAATCCGGGGAAAAGATGAGGCAGTCACCCGGTGCGTCAACGCGGGATGCCCGGCCCAGGTCAAGGAAAGGATTCGGCATTTTGCCGCCAAGGGCGCCTTTGATATCGACGGCATGGGCGAAAAGCTGGTGGAACAGCTTGTGGATAAGGGTATTATCGGCTCTTACGCGGACATCTTCGGGCTGGGCGCTGAGGAAATTGAAAAGCTCGATCGCATGGGAGCCAAATCGGCACGAAACCTGGTGGCGGCCATCGCCAAAAGCAAACAGGTTTCTTTTGGCGCATTTCTTTATGCGCTGGGCATACGTCACGTGGGAGAGCATGTGGCCACGCTGCTGGCGGCGACCTTTCCCGGGCTGAACGCCCTTGTGGAAGCGGCCCTCTCTGACCGGCTGAAAGATATCGAAGGTGTCGGTGATGTAATTGCCGACAGTGTCCGCGACTTTTTTTCCAACCCGGAAAACCGACGGATTATTGATTCCCTGCTGGAGCATGGGGTTAGTATCAGGGCACTTCAACCACCGGTGAAATCTGCCGTTGACCGCCCCCTTGCCGGAAAGACATTCGTGTTGACCGGCACCCTGCCGGGCATGACCCGGGATCAGGCCAAGCAACGGATCGAGACGGCCGGTGGCAAGGTGACCGGCTCCGTCAGCGGCAAGACGGATTACGTGGTCGCCGGGGACGGGGCCGGCTCCAAGTATGACAAGGCCGTGGAACTGGGCATCCCCGTTCTTGATGAGGCCGGCCTGTTGAAGCTGCTGGCCATCTGAAAACTGGCGCAGAGAGGAGGGACCATGGGAGAAAATATACGGGTACATGCCCTGATCAGGGGCCGGGTCCAAGGTGTGTTCTTCCGAAAGGAAACGCAGAAACAGGCCGTGATCCGCAATGTGCGGGGCTGGGTGAAGAACCGTGCCGACGGCTCGGTGGAGGCGGTGTTTGAAGGAAACCGGCAGGACGTATCCGACCTGTTACGCTGGTGTGAGCAGGGACCGCCTGCCGCCGACGTTACCCATGTCCAGGCGACCGAAGTGGATTATACCGGAGAGTTTGCCGGGTTTACGATTGCCTACTGACAAATAAAAAGACGGTTGACCCCCTGAGGGCCCAACCGTCTTTCAATGAGGAACGCCTGGCAAGAAACTTTTTAGATCGCGTCTTTCAGTTTTTTGCCGGCTTTGAACTTTACAGAGGTGCCGGCCTTGATCTTGATGGGAGCGCCTGTCTGAGGATTGCGGCCTGTGCGGGCCTTGCGACGCACTTTCGCGAATGTTCCGAAACCGACCAGCGTCACCTTGCCGTCTTTTTTCTTCAGTGCCTTGGACACGCCGTCCATGAAGGAGTCCAGCGCCGCACCAGCGGCGACTTTGGAAATTCCGGCTTCCTTCGCCATTTTGTCGATTAATTCTGCCTTTGTCATAATCTTCCCCCACTGTTTTGGTTTAACGGTTGATGCCAGCGGTTCCTCTTGGATAGTAAGTTTGCATTGACACGCGTTTAATGTCAATAGAATTTTCAATCATTCACGTATTTTTATCGCAAACAAAATTCCGTGGAGCCTTTATCCTGCTGTGTTTGCGGCGGACGGCCCGGCGAACGCATAAGCAGAAAACCGGACGGTTTTATTCTCAGGATTCCGGTGGACCCATAAAAAACAAGGGTTCGCAAGGATTGCGGTTTAATGTGGCCGAGGGTTTTGCTTGGAACATAAGGATTTTTAAAGGCGGCCTTAAAACATTGCATCAAGAAACGCCTGAGCGTCAAAGGGCTGAAGGTCTTCCATCTGTTCACCCACGCCGATGTATTTTAATGGAATGTGAAACGAATGGCACAGGTTGATGGCGATGCCGCCCTTGGCCGTGCCGTCCAGTTTGGTCAGAACAAGGCCTGTCACGTCGGCGGCTTTCGTGAAAAGTTCGGTCTGGGAGATGGCGTTCTGCCCCGTGGTCGCGTCCAGCACCAGCAGCACCTCGTGGGGCGCCTCGGGCAGGGTCTTTGCGATGGAACGTTTGATCTTTTTAAGCTCTTCCATCAGGTTAACCTTGGTGTGAAGCCTTCCGGCGGTATCCACGATGACGATATCGGAACCCCGGGCACGGGCCGCCTCAACGCCGTCATAGGCAACCGCGGCCGGATCCGAGTTTTCCTTGTGCCGGATGATTTCGGTCCCGGTTCGTTGTGCCCAGATGGCAAGCTGATCAATGGCGGCAGCCCGGAACGTGTCCGCCGCCACCAGCAGCACCTTCTTCCCCTGGGCCGTGTAACGGGCCGCCAGTTTGCCGATGGTTGTGGTTTTCCCCACGCCATTGACGCCCACCACCATGATGACATGGGGCCTGGCTGGTGAGGCCCCGGGAACAGCGGCCCCGTCCTCGCCTTCCAGATAAGGCCGTAAAATGTTTTTGATCTCGGCCTTGAGGTGTTCCGGCTCCGTTATTTTGAAAGAGGCCTTGGACAGCCTGGCGATCAGTTCCGTGGTCGCCTTGACCCCCATGTCGGCAGTGATCAGGAGTTCCTCAAGATCGTCCAGCGTATGCGCATCCAGTTTTTTGCCGGAAGAAAATATCTTGTCGACGTCCGTGGAAAGAAACCGGCGTGTTTTTTCAAGACCCCGCCGCAGCCGGTTGTAAAAACCGTTCTTTGGCGCATCGGCCGACCGGTCGTCGGAAGGGGGAAGGGGAGGGGAGGACGCTGGTGCTGCCGGACCATCCGCTCTGCCGGCCTCATCATCAAGGCCGTTTTGCCGGTCCGTTTCGGTGTTCTTTTCGGGATCCAGATCCTTCGTCTTTTTTTTCTTAAACAGGGAAAACACCATTGGGGGCCTGTCCTTGTCGTGTCTTAATTCAGGTGGGCCGATTCGGGCTGCTGCTTCGGCCGGGTTTCTTTGGTAAGGTCAACGGAAACGATCTTGGAAACTCCTTTCTTTTCCATTGTCACCCCCAGCAGGCTGTCGGCAAACTCCATGGTTTTTTTGTTATGGGTGATCATGATGATCTGGGACTGTTCCCCGATGATCTTTAAAAGCTCGTTGAACCGGTAGATGTTGGCTTCATCAAGGGGAGCGTCGATCTCGTCCATCAGGCAGAAGGAGGTGGGTTTGAGCAGGAAGATGGAAAAGATAAAGGCAATGGCGGAGAGGGCCTTTTCGCCGCCGGAGAGCAGGGAGAGCCGCGTCAGCTTTTTCCCGGGCGGATGGACCATCATTTCAACGCCGGTTTCCAGGGGCTTGGACGGGTCGGTCAGCACCAGTTCACCCGTGCCGCCCTCAAACAGGCGGGGAAAGACCTCGGCCATTTTTTTATTGATGTGGTTAAAAGTATCCAGAAAGCGTTCCTGGGACACCTGATTGATCTTGTGAATCACCGTGTGGAGATCATCCATGGCCTTGACCAGGTCGTCGTGCTGCTGCGTGAGAAAGTCAAGCCGCTCTTTCTGCTGGTTGAATTCTTCAATAGCGCCCATGTTGACATCTCCCAGCCTGGCGATTTTCTCCCGCAGCGCGGTGAGTTCGGCCTCCATTTCCTCCACGTTTCTGCCCGGATCGGACAGAAGCGGTCGGTATTCCTGATCAATTGTAACAAACGTCGCGGCATACCGCTCTTCCAGCCGCTGCTCCAGGTGTTCGCGCTGAAGCCGGCGGTCGGTCTGCTCCATCTCCAGGTAACGAATCTTTTCGGCGTTCTCGTCACGCTGGCTGCGGATTTCCGCAAACCGCTTGTCACTTTCCACGATCCGGGCCGCGATGCCTTCATAGGCCGCCTCGTTCTCCGCCAGTTCCTCATCAACGGCCTTCAGAATGGTGTAATGCTCCTTGAGCAGGGCGCCCTGATTTTCAATAGCCACACCGATGGCCGCGGCCTTTTCCCGCTTGACCTGAATATCGGTGGATATCTGCTCCAGGCGCGCCATGGATTCGTTTCTGAAGCTTTTCAGCCGTTCCAGTGTTTTGGCGGTATTCTCGAGGGCAACATGAGAAGATGTGGCCTTCAGCCGGAGGTCCATGACCGCCTGGTTCAAGGTTTCATAAGTGTCGGATACGGCCGCAAGCTCATGGTTCAGCCGGGCGATTTTTTCTTCCGTGTCTTTCATGGCCTGTCGGGTTTCCTGAAGGGATCGACTGTAGGCGGTGATCTCGTCATCCATGTCGATCTCTTCACCTTCAAGCTGCTGCTGTTCCAGCTCCAGAATCTCAAGGCGGTGACTGGCGTGTTTCAGCTCCTCGGTGAACCGGTACAGGGCTTTTTCCAGTTCCAGATGCTGGGCACGGGCCTGGTTCCGGTCGTTTCTGGCTTTCTGCATGTCCTCTTCCAGTTCACGGGTCCCCGTTTCCAGAAGTGACTGCTCCTTTCTGGCTATTTCCAGTTGCGCGTCAAAATCGGCAATGGCCGCCGTCAGGTCCTTGAGTTCCTGTTTCTTGGCCAGAATGCCGGCCAGCCGGTCTTTGCTGCCGCCCACCAGGATGCCCCTGTCCGTGATCAGATCCCCCTCCATGGTGACCACCGGCCGCTTTCCCGACCCGTTGGAATTGCGCCAGAGGGTCATAGCCTCTTTTAAATCGGGGGCTACCACCACGTTGCCGATCAGGGCGTCAATCATCTTTTCAAACCCCGGTTCAACGCTAAGGTGACGCACCAGCCGGTCGGCTTTTTCCTCATGAACGATCGGTTCGGTGGAACCTGGATCGGTAAAGACGGAAAGGGGGACAAATCCACTTCTGCCGGCCTGATCCGTGCGAAGGGTTTCAATGAGACGCATGCTCTGATCGGTGTTTTCCACGCAGATATATTGAAGCGCCTCTCCAAGTACCGCTTCGGTAGGGGTTTCATACCCCGGCTGAGGCCTGACCATGTCCGCCGCGATGCCCAGAATGCCGTTGGCGGCCGCACCGGTATTGCGCATCAGAGCACGCACGCCGTCCTTGTACCACTCGAAGTTGTCGTCCATCTTCTTGATGGCGGCATACCGGGATTTGAGCTTATTGCGCTCAATGTCGAGGGCATGCACCTGCTTTATCCCGTCGGTGAGGGCCTTTTGTTTCTGATCCAGGCGGCCGGTTATCTCGGTAATCCGGACGTCCATCCGGCCGATGGCCTCGCCGAGGTCGGCCATTTCTTTTTGCGTCTGTTCCACCTGGTTCCGAAGGCGGGTGGCATTTCGGGCGGCCACGGTCTTTTCATTGCCGATTTCCGCTTTGCGCTTTTTCAACGCCTCCTTGTTCTCGGCCACGTTCTGGCATGTATTGTGATACCGGGCCTCCTCGGCGGCAAACCGCATCATGCTGGCTTTGGTGCTTTCCAGTTGACGGGCCATTTCTTCCCGTGAATTTTTAACGGTCAGCAGTTCTTCCTGACGCTGGGTCAGCTGGGAACGGACCGCGTTGTTTTCCTCGGCGATGCGCAGGTGGGCGGCCTCCGCCTCGGTGATTTCATTTTCCAGTTGTAACCGCTTTTCTGAAAGAAGCGCCTTTTCCGTGTCAAAGCCGGCGGCTTCATTTTCAAGGCGGGAACGGTCCTCGCGCAGATGGACCAGTTCGTTTTCCGCTTTGTCGATTTTGCGCTGCAAATCGAACTTGCGTTCTTTCTGGCTGGAGATTTCCCTGGACTTGGCGTCCCTTTCCAGTTTGATGGCCTCAATGGCGGCATCCAGGCTGCCAATGCGCGACGCGTGTTCGTTGTCCAGATCCTTGAGAGAGGCCAGAAGGGCGTCGGTCTCTTTCACCTTCCCGGTAAGGGCATCGTGCTGAATCAAAGAGACAAGAACATCCATCTCTTTTTTCCGGGCCTGATACTCACGGTACCGAAGGGCCTTTTTGGCCTGACGGTCCAGGCTGTTCATGTTGCGCTGGACCTCAACCATGATGTCCTTGATGCGCAGCAGATCGTTCTCCGTAGCCTTTAACTTGCGAAGGGCCTCTTCCTTTCTGGTCTTGTATCGGGTGACGCCGGCGGCTTCCTCAATGAACATGCGGCGTTCTTCCGGCGTGGCGTCGGTGATGGCCCCGATATTACCCTGCTGAATGATGGAATAGGAACGGGCGCCCATGCCACTGCCCAGGAAAATATTATAGATATCCTTAAGACGGCAGGGCTGCTTGTTCAAAAAGTATTCCCGCTCGCCGGACCGGTAAAGGCGGCGGGTAATCATGATTTCCGTCAGATGGCGAAGTTCTTCAGGCGCGGAACCATTGTCATTGGCCAGTACCAGGGAGACCTCGGCCATGTTCACCGCCGGTTTTTCATTTGAGCCGGCAAAAATAACGTCCTCCATGGACTTGCCGCGAAGCTGCATGGCGCTTTGTTCGCCCATGACCCACTTAAGCGCATCAATTATATTACTCTTGCCGCAGCCGTTGGGTCCGACAATGGAGGATATGCCCGGAGGAAAACTGATGGTTGACTTTTCGGGAAAGGATTTAAAGCCGTTTATCTCAAGTCTCTTGAGCCGCATAAAAATGCCTCCCGCCTTATTCGGCGCCATGCTGTTCTTGTGGGGTTTTTAACCATTTGCGGGCCACCTTTAATGGTGGTTTCTATCTATCAGGGAAAAACCGGTTTGTAAAGAAAAAAACACAATAATAAGTGGGAAAGAAGAAAATAACGCACAATATATGGTGGATGAGAGGTTTTCCTTGAGAAACCGGGTGATCCAAACTGAAAATTTAATTAAAAACATCATGTTTTTAGATTTATCTACTTGTAATAATAATTTTTTAGAGCATTAAACCGAACCTGTCATTTACAGGCTCATAATTTCAGGACGTCTTTAAAAACTGGGATTGGGTTTGAGTTTAAGGAAAGCAAAAAAATTAACCCAATGAATTCATGAAAGTATTATGAGAGATTCCAATTTTTAGCGCAGCACCGGAACCGAGACGGAAGGCGATCTTAAAGGAAAGAAGGTGGCTCTTAATTTTAGCAGGCATGGATCGGGCCGGTTGGAACAATATTATTATTTCCGACCGGCGTATTTGGGCCGGCAGTCGGACAGCAAGCCAGGTTCTCGCGGTTGGGAATTTACCTGAAATCGCTACTCAGAATTTTTTGACATAAAATTATGAACTGAGGTAAGCGCCATGCAGGCTCTTGATAACCGCCAAAGCTGGATAGGGCTCAGAAAAATACCCAAATCCCTAATAACCCGACAGGCAGCTGCCTTATATAAAACGTCTGATAAGATATATTATGTAAACTTTTTGTAAATGGCGATAAATAAAGGCATGGAGCAATCCCCAAGACCTCACATTAAAAATTTTCACCCTGCCCCATTGGGTTTGATTTTCAGTAAAAATATGTGTAAACGAATGGGTCATGGATAAAAAGCGTTCCAACGTCTCGGTGCTCACAGCGGCATACAACACGGAAAAATATATTGGCCAGGCCATTGAAAGTGTTCTTTGCCAGACCATGCCCGATTTTGAGTTTATTCTCAGAAACGACGGGTCTACGGATAATACCCTTCAGATCATCAACGATTATGCTGCCAGGGATTCACGCATAAAAGTCCTTTCCGGGCCAAACATCGGAATGGCTGCCAGCACCAATGAACTGATAAAATACTCGGGCGGCA
>JBMORB010000222.1:0-2412 GCA_049320925.1 Thermodesulfobacteriota bacterium
TCGAAATCCGGGGCCACCACCACTTCGGCGTACTGGGCTGAAATGGCTTCCGCCGTGGGCCTGTCCACGGCCCGGTTGAGCGCTATGCACCCGCCAAAGGCCGCGATCCGGTCCGCCATGTTCGCTTTTGCAAATGCCTCCTCCAGGCAAGCGGCCCGGGCCACGCCGCAGGGGTTGTTGTGCTTGACAATGACGGCCGTGGGCTTGTCGCCGAAGTAGCGCAGAATGTTCAAGGCATTGTCCGTGTCGGTGATATTGGTCTTGCCCGGGTGTTTGCCGGACTGAAGCAGTTCCACGTCCGAGGCAAGATACCGGCCCGGGGCGATGGTTTTGGTGTCGCCCAGCACCAGGTTGCCGTTGACCAGCCGGTAGAGGGCCGCCTCCTGGCCCGGGTTTTCGCCGTAGCGCAGGCCTTTTTCCACGCCGTCGATGGTCCACGTGGCCTTTTCAAAAAACAGGGTCTGCCGGCGCTTCCCGTCCGCGAAGGTGATTTCCATTCGCGGCGGAAAATGGTCGTCCATGATGGTGGTGTAGCTTTTTTTTATGTCGTCGGCCATCTGTTTCTCCTGGTGTTGCGCCGGCAGTGACCGCCGGTTACATGCGATAGCACGCCTTGATGTTGTTGGATGTCTGCTTTTTCAGATAGTTGGCAATGGCCCGGTCATAGGTGGCCGTGTGGTCAAAGGCCTTCTGGGCCAGCTCGAAACGGGTATCCAGGGAAAGCGCGCCCTGGCGGTGTTCCATTTCATCGGTCACCGCGACATAGTCGGCCGGATCCACCACGGCGGCCACCCGCAGGAAATTTTTCGCCGAGGCCCGCAGCATGCACGGCCCGCCGATATCGATGTTGCCCCTGGCCTGCTCGGGCGTCACATCCGGCTTTGCCACCGTCTGGGAAAAGGGATAAAGATTGACCACCACCATGTCGATGGCCACGGCGCCGGTGCGCTCCATGTCGCGGGCATGGGCCTCGTTGTAGGTCTCGGTCAGCAGGCCCAGGTAGATCTTGAAATCCAGGGTCTTGACCAGGCCGCCCTGGGTCTCCGGCTGGCCGGTGTAGTCCGACACCTGGGTCAGCACGGCCTGGGCCTCGCTGCCCAGTATTTCATGAATCTTCTGGTAGGTGCCGCCGGTGGAAAAAATGCGCACATCCGGGTTGATGGTCACCAGCCGCTCAACGAACTCTTTGAGACCCGTCTTGTCCGACACGCTGATTAAGACATTGGAGATGGGAACATACTCGTCGATCTGGGTAACGATATTGATGGTCATGCTATCCGCCGCCGCATCAGCTTATAATGCGGCTTCCTCCTTTTTTATATTTTATCATCGGAATCGGGATCGGGATCGCTATCGGAATCGATAACCCCCCGGCGCTTCGACAAATCAATTTCACCCGAGTGTATCGGATAGACGGCCCGGTCCGCAAGGGGTTTTTGAGGAAAATATGGATACTCCGGGAATGTGGGAAAGGTCTCACGCGGCGCAAATGCCTGCGCCGGGCGTCAGGCTTCCATATAAATTTGACCGTTTTACGTTGTCCGCCGTATGTGGAGGTCTGAAGACCTCCGCTACATCGGAATACTGATCACTTCCGTTTGTCCATGTAGCGGAAGCCTTCAGGCTTCCAGAAAAAACTGATGATCGGCTGCCTCATTTCCCACGGGCACGCCGCTTGCGGTTTCACCCGTGGCACCTGATAAAGCGGAAGCTACAGCTTTCCGCTGTATTCGGCGAGAAACTGTTCAAAAAAGGCCTCCATGAACCGGTGGCGGGCCGCGGCCATTTTTTTGCCGGTTTCGGTCAGCATGCGGTCCTGGATCAACCGCAGCTTGACCCGGTATTCCCGGAAGCCGGTGTCGTCCTTTGAATAGGCCGGGGCCTTTTCCACGTCGATGTCGGGGTTGTGAAGCTTCGCGCCCAGTTCTCCGGCAAACAGGTAGGCCCGGGCCACGCCCACGGCGCCGATGGCGTCGAGCTTGTCCGCGTCAAACACCACTTTCGCCTCAAGGGTGGCCGGTTCCGGAGGCCGCCGGAACCGGTGGGCCTCCACGCAGTGGATGATGTTCTCCTTCCGCTCAGGGGAAAAGGCGAAATCCCTCAAGATGTCCCTTGCCATGGCGGCCCCTTTTTGCGCATGGCATATTTTCCCGCCTGCCCCGTCCTGGTGGTTTCTGCCGATGTCGTGAAGAAAGGCCCCGGCAATCACCACCTCAATATCGGCCCCCTCGGCGGCTCCGATGGTCCGGCTCAGGTCCACCACCCGGCGGGTATGCTCCCAGTCATGGCTGCCGCCGGTATCCTCAAGAAGCCCGCGGACAATGGTCTCAATGCGAACCAGCATAAGGTTGTCTTACCCTTTCCCCAGATGAACCGACGGTTTCAACCCGCACGCCTCGCAGGCATCGATCA
>JBMORB010000223.1:0-2410 GCA_049320925.1 Thermodesulfobacteriota bacterium
CGGGCCACGACCCGGCATCCGGTTAAACTTGACCGCCCTGTTTTCCGTCACTCCGGGCACCGACCCGGAGTCCAGTTAAACAGATCTTCATGCCTTGTTTCATGATCCAAATCGTAATCGCAATCCAATCCCCCCCTTTCTTTGGGGAAGGGCCGGGGCAATGCTTTCGATACCGATACCGATACCGATACCGACCCCGATAGCGATACCGATAGCGATTTCGATCAGGCCAAACCTTTTTATTGACACCCTTCCGGAATTTCAATATGTTCCTGCTGCCTGATTTTTTTAACTTTTCCGTTTGCGGGCCCCAGGCAAAACCGTGACGGAACCACATGGAACACAAATGAAAATCGCCCTGCTCACCTCCCCCTATCCCCTGGCCGAAGGCCCTTCCCCACCCCTGGGACTGTGTTACGCCGCCGCCGCTTTTGAGGCCGCCGGCGCCGATGTCCGCATTTTTGACTACATGGTCCGGGCCTGGTCTCCGGAAAAAATGGCCGCCGAGCTGTCGGGCTTTGGGCCGGATGTCATCGGCACCAACTCGGTGACGCTGAACTTCAACGCCGCGGCCAACCTGCTCAAAACCGCCAAACAGCTTTTCCCCGAGACCGTGACCATCATGGGCGGCCCCCATGTGAGCTTTGACTACGAAAACACGCTGCGCCGGTTTCCCCAGATCGACCTTATCGTGGTGGGAGAGGGGGAACAGACCATTGCCGAGCTGGTGCCGGTCATCAAAGACCGCAAGGCATGGGCCGCTGTTGCCGGCATCGCTTTTATGGAAAACGGCGCCGTCCGCTTTACCGGCTCCCGGGAACTGATCCACGACCTGGACCGCCTGCCCCTGCCGGCCCGCCACCTTCTGCCCATGTCCCGGTACCTGGCCATGGGGTTTCCCATCAGCATTATCACCAGCCGGGGATGCCCGGGAAAGTGCATCTTCTGCCAGGGTCGCCGCATGGTGGGCAGCCGGGTGCGCAACCGCGACGCACGGCGCGTGATGGATGAGATTGAAAGCCTGCTGGCCTTCGGGTTTGACCGCATCAACTTTGCCGACGATTTTTTCACCTCCAACGCCAGGCGGGTGCGCGAGGTGTGCGCCGAGATCGAACGCCGGAGCTTAAATTTTTGCTGGACGGTGTTTGCCCGGGCCGATTCGGTGACACCGGACATGCTGGCCATGATGCGCCATGCCGGGTGCGACACGATTTTTTTCGGCTTTGAATCCGGCAACCAGGAGATGCTCGACCGCATCGGGAAAACCATCACGTTGGACCGGATCCGCCGGGCCGTGGCCGATTCAAAGGCAGCGGGCATGCGGGTGTTTGGCTCTTTTATCGCGGGCCTGCCCGGTGAAACCGCGCAAACCCTTGCCGACTCGGACCGGTTTGCCCGGGAACTGGACGTGGACTACGGCTACCATTTTCTGGTGCCCTTTCCCGGCACCGACGTCAAGGAGCGCATTGCCGACTTCGACCTTGAGCTTCTGGCCGACAACTGGGACGACTTTGACGCCAACCGGTCCATCGTGCGCACCTCGGCCTTGAGCCCGCAAGACATTGAACAGTTCGTGGAGGAGTACTACTCAAAAGCGGTGCGAAAAGACGAGGAGCGGATCGAAAGAGACTTTTACAAGGGAACCTTAAGCGAGGCCGAGCAGTTGCGCTACATGGGAAAGCAGAACATGGAAATCGTTTTCGACCTGCTTACAAAAGACCTTGTGGAAAAGGCCCCTGCCTTTGCCCCGGGCAACGGCACCCCGCCGGTCAAGGCCCTGGCCCGCCACCTGGCCGGCGTCCTGAACAAGCCCCTGGATTTTGTGCAGCTGAGCGTTACGCAGCTTTCCGACCGGGGCTATCTGCGCTGCGAGGAAAACGCGGGCCATGCCGTGTGGCGTTGGCGGTAGAGGCTGTCCCTTCAGACCGGTCTCTGCCTACAGGCGGGCCTCCGGGTTTTTCAAATACCCGCGTCCGGCCCTTTCTGCTGTTTATGCAAACCCCTCCGCTCCAGAGAAGTGTCGGCTCCCGGACTTTTTCTTGATTCCCGGCAACGCCGCCGGTTATACTTGTTTGCGGTTTTATCATGAAACACGGACAAGGCCATGTCGCATCGAAACTTCCGAAAGCCGGTTCAGATTAGGTTCAACGGCGCTTTAATAGCGATCTTTCTTTTGATTCTGGCCGTCGGCATGATGTCATGCGCGGGCCGGCGCGTGGGCCATCGGCCCGCCGAACCAAAGAGCCCGGCCAAGGCGCTTTCCCGCATGGGATATGCCGTTCAGGTGGGGGCTTTTTCAGACGTGGAAAACGCGGCCCGGCTTACCGAGTCGCTGCGCCGGCAGGGCCTGGACGCCACCTATTTCGTGGCCAGGGCCGGCCTTTACAAGGTGCGGTTCGGCAACTTTCCC
>JBMORB010000224.1:0-18102 GCA_049320925.1 Thermodesulfobacteriota bacterium
CGAACCCGTATATTTCATGAAGCCGCCTGCCGCCCCCTGGCGTTGCGGCGCAAATCAACCCGTAAGGCATAAGGGTTAGAAACATTTCTGCCTGTATATAAACGGCAAACCGGTTCCAGCCGCCCTGTCTGTAAACAAAAACGGCCCTGTAAATCGGCGCGGGCATGCGGCGGCCCGCCATGTCTGTTACGGCAAAAACTTTGGAAAAGTCGGCCATGGATCGGCCGTTGTGAGGGTCGTGCGTCCTGGGAGACCGCGTTACAGCCCCCCCCCAATGGGCATAGAATTAAACATCGGTCACAGTGTTTGTCAAGAAAAATTTAGCCGGATATTTTTTGAGATTTTCAACATGACAGATATGGCCGCCTGCCGACCCCTGGGTACCGGGCCAAATTTAATCGTGTGGGGGAAAAAGTAAAACGGAACCACAAAAAAGCCGGGTCATGCGAAACAGGGCATGATCCGGCCTTATGTTATTGTTCAAGCGTCATTGCTCCAACGCCAGGCGATCTTGGCCTCATACGGAGAAGATGGCGTTACTGGAATGACGCATGGGAAAAAATCAGTCCAGCACCTCCATCAGTTTACCGCAGCAGGGCGGAATCCGGTCCCCTTTTTTAAGCTCCACGTACTTGTTGCAGGTCTGGCAGTAGCACCGGCAGTCGGCGTCCACGTGCACCTCGGGATATTCAATGGTCTTGCCGCCGGCCATTCCCTCAATCACAAAACTGGCCTTGTTCTTTTTCTGGGGAACATATTCGCCCATGGGAACCAGTTTCTTGTTGAACCGCACGCAATCCACCATGAGCCTCCACAGGGCCTCCAGCTTGGACTGCTCATCCGCGTTTTCCGGGGTAAAATCTACAACATTTTTTACGATTTCAATTTTCATGGGGCTCCTCCTTAATGGTTTTCTTGTTTTTCCCTTGCCTGCGGCAAGCTGACTTTTCCACACCTGTCTTTGCGCAGACAGCCGCATACATCAAAAGAACACCAGATACTTTCAATATCCAAAAGCAAGGGGTGTGCCATTCTGGGAAAAAGCGGCGGGCTTTGCTTTAACAATATGTAATAATTTTATAATTTTTTGGTCGGCCGGACTGAAATCTTCGGACGGGGTTTTTCATCAGCTGGAATAAGAATTTGATAGACGCATTTATGTCTCATAAAAACGTATCACTACTTAAAAGAATCAGGACCAGCAAGGAGGGCGGCATATTCCCGGACAAAAAAAGCCGGGCAGGAGCTTCAACCGTTTTGGCCCAGGATGTATCGTGCCAGCAGCGTGTCTTTCAGGTAGGCGTTTCCTGGGGCTTGAAAATAGGCCTTCAGCAGACCCAGGCTTTCGGCGCGCATCACACCCGGCAGAATGTTCACCCGCCTGTCTTTGTAAAGCGGCGTCAGGCCGGAAAGATCGCAGGCGGTACCGCCGCCCATGGCGTCCTCGCACCCGTAAACGATTTGGGAAATGCCGTGAATCAGGGTGGCGCCCAGGCACATCAGGCACGGCTCCAGCGTGGAATATAGCACCAGGTTCTTTCTGTCAGGTGCCGGGTCCAACTGGGCCAGGCGGGCCAGGGCCACCATTTCCGCGTGGTCGGTCTCATTGAAACGGTTTTTCCGGGTGCCTTTGCGGGCGCCGGTGGTCAGCACGGCGCTGCCGTCGGCAATCACGCATCCCACGGGAAACTCCCCGGCCTTTAAGGCTTTTTGGGCCTGTTCCAGGGCCATGGCCATGAAACGCGGATGATCCATGATACGGTTCTCCATTGCCTCACGTCAGATCGGTTTTGTCCTTTTTGGCGCTTTCGGCGGGCCGGCCTTCTGTTGCCGCCGCGGCAAAGGCCGGCGTATCAGCGTAGCCGGAGATCCGGTCGGCCCGGTCCGTAATGTCATCAATCTCTGCCTCCACCTCCTGCCGCAGCGCTTCCAGGCCCTGGTCCGACAGGCCGGGATCAATTTTTCTGGGTGTGCCAAAGGTCAGCACCATGGTGGAAAACGGCCTGGGAAGAATGGTTTTGTCCCAGGACTTAAAAAAGGTGAACACCCGGCTGCCGGAACAGGCCATGGGCACAAACCAGGCCCCGGCATCCCTGGCCAGCACCAGCATCCCCTTTTTCATCTTCCGGGCCGGCCCCCTGGGCCCGTCCACCGGTGTTCCGCAGATGGTCTGCGCCGGGCTTTCCCGCATGTAGCGAACCATGTTCTCCAGCGCGGTCCGGCCCCCTTTGGAAGAAGACCCCCGGACCACGTTATACCCGAAACGACGGGCCACGCCGGCGGCGATGTCTCCGTCCTTGCTGCTGCTGATCATGATGCCCGCGTTTTTCAGTTTGCGGAAATAGTAGAAAAAAAAGATGGCGTTGCGGTGCCAGGTCCCGGCCACCACGTGCCCGGTGTCCCGGTGATTGGTAAAGTAACGGTCAAAAACCGCTTTGTCGGCGACCCGCACCCGTACCGTGCCGAACCACAGGCGGGCCACAAGGGTGATGAGCCCGGGAAGTATCGTCAACATGATTTTTTGTTTGTGTATGAGCAAAAACGGGTTCCTTTCCCAGCCCGGCAAAGCCACTGACGGGTCTTGAATGATAAGCCTGAACCGCCTATCCGGTCATTTGGAAAACGTCTCTTTCATCAGAAAGGCGCAGCCAAGGGCCGCCGCTGAAGAGACCGCCAGCACCAGAAACATCAGCGTATACCCCTCCAGGGCGTAACCGCCGGGCGCGGCCTGGGAAACGCCGTCCAGGACCCGGCCCAGCAGCGGCATGTAAACCGCGCCGCCCAGAAAGGGAAAAAGATTGACCGCGCCCACCGACGTGCCGGCCATGGAAACCGGAAACAGCTCCTTGGTGGTGGTAAACCCCACAATCACAATGGCCGAGGCGCAAACGGAGAACACAAAGAAAAGCCCGTACAGCGCGGCCAGGGAAAGCCCGGCGGGGTGTAAATAAAGGAAAAACATTTCAGCGGACAGCACCGCCCCGCAGATGATGAAAGGCTTTTTGCGGCTCCTGAGCAGCCGGTCGGACACAAACCCCATCACCGGGCTGCCGACAATCATGGCCCAGGCGATCATGGAGAGCACCCCGCCGGCCTGGGCCTTGGACAGGCCATAGACATGCATCAGGTAGGGCCCGGCCCACAGGCCCCCGAACCCGAAGAAAACGCCGCAGTTGAAAAAGAACCATATGGCCACGGGCCAGAAATGTTTTTCCGACAGCACCCGGCCGAGGCCCGCCATCAGGGGAATGGTCTCGGCCGGCGGCGTTGCCGCCCGGTTTTCAATATCGGCAATGGAAGGCCACCCCTTGTCCTGGGGCCGGTCACACACCACCAGCCAGGCCAGCACCACGATCACCAGGGTGCCGGCGCCGATCAGCACAAAGGAGACGCGCCAGCCCATGGTCTGGGCCATGTGGCCCAAAAGCCAGGTGCCGGCCAGGACCCCCAGGCCGCCCACGGCGTTGAGCAGGCCGGCCATGGAGGCAAATTCCGCCTTTTTGTACCACTGGGACAGGATTTTCATGGTGGGGATAAACACCATGGAAGCGCCGAACCCCACCAGGACCCGGGAAAAAAAGGCGGTCTCGATGGAGGGCGCCAGGCCGAACACGATGCTGCCGGCGGCCGCCACCAGCAGAAAGGCGCTGACCGTGCGGCGGGGGCCGATGGAGTCGGACAGCAGGCCGGCCGGCAGCTGCATTCCCGCGTAGCAGTAAAAATAGATGGAAGAGAGCAGGCCCATGACGCCGGCGGAGGTGGCAAACTCGGCGATCAGGTCGTCGGCCACCACGGACAGCGACAGCCGGTGAAAATAAACCAGCAGGTAGGCGATTCCCAGAATCAGAAAAATCCACCAGCGGTACCGCAGCACCCTGTTGATCCCCAGCGTGTCCATAAACCGTCCTCGTATGTTCGACTATTTCATGAACCGCCTGTGTCACGCAACTTCTTTTTCGGCCTGAATCACCCGCTGCTTGATGGCCGTGATGGTGTTCCAGGAAAAAGGCGCTTTCGTGCAGGGCAGCAGGGCGTTGTTGGTAAAAACCGGGTCGGACTCAAGGTCATAGCGGGAACTGGCCACGGCCGCGGGCCACAGGGCCGTGTGCGGCATGGGGGTGTAATAGGTGGGAATGGGCGTGATCCCGCTTTTCGCCACCACGGAAATGGACGCCTCGATGTCGGAAAGGCACTGGCCCGGCAGGCCGGCCAGCAGATAGGCCCCGATCTGCCGGCGATCAAAACCCGCCTGCTTCAGGCAGGCCGCCGCGCGCTCAAACTCCTGTTGTGTCACCTTGGCGTCAAAGTCCCGGCGATTGTCGAATGACGTGGTTTCCAGGCCCAGCCGCACGGTCTCGAATCCCATCTTTTTCATCAGGCCGGCCGTGGCGGAATTGATTTCCCGCACATGCAGGGCGTTGGGCGTGTGAAACCGCACCTTCCAGCCGCTGGCGATCACCTGCCTTGCCATGGGCATAAAGTGGCGCTCCGGGTCGATGAGCAGGGCGTCGTCGTAAAACGCGAAATCTTTTACGCCGTGGCGCGTGTGCCAGAACCCGATCTCATCAGCCACGGCTTCCGGCTTTCGGCGTTCCATGGGACCGGGGTGCAGAAACCGGGCCGCGCAGTAGGGGCAGGAAAACGGGCACCCCCTGGAGGTGACAAGCGGCGCGTAGTTGATCACCCGCTGAAGGTCCAACGCCGGAAAAGGAAGCGCGTCCCGCGCCTTCAGGTCAACGGCCGGGCCCAGGGCCAGACCGGTGTGGGCCGCCACAATGTCAGGCAGGTCTTTTTCACAAGCTCCCGGCGCCACGGCATCGGCGCCGCTGTGGGTCCGGGCGTGATCCGGGTACAGGGTGGCATACACCCCGCCCAGCACCACCGGAACGTCCGGGAAAACCTTTTTGATCGATTGAATGGTTTCCGCCACGCCCGGATACCAGTAAGTCATGATGGATGTCACCAGCACCAGGTCGGGCCGGGACGGCAGATTGCGCAGGTCTTCTGCAAACCACTCCGGCGCGATACCGTACCGGGAAAAGGTTCGCCGCACATCCTCCATTCCGGCAGGCCTGGCAATGGGCGTTTTGAGGTAGGGCCCCCGGCCGTGCCGGGAAAAAGGGTCGACGGCCGGGGCACGGGGGTGAAACCGGTCCGTGCAGTCGATATAAAAAACAGCGCACCCGCAGGCCCGCAGCACCGACGCCAGGAACAGCAGGCCCAGGGGCTTTGACCAGAAGTCATAGGCGGCAAAGTCGTGAATCCAGGGGTTGACGCAGAGAATGGCGGGGGCGCGGCGCATCATGGGTTTTGTTTTTGTTCCGGCTCCGGAAAAACCAGCGAGGCCTTCAGCATTCCGTTGAGCTGCAAATCACCGGTGATACCCGTCATGTTGATGCCCAGGCGGTTGAGCCGCGGCGACCGCACGGCCAGGTCGGCCCTGATTCCCGGGGGTACGGCCATCTCGGTGATCAGCTGGTCGATGGCCCGGTCGGCCTTTTGAATTTCCCGGTCCAGGGAAAAGACCAGCCGGGTCCGGGCCTGGTGGCGGATGTAGGGAAGAACCGTCCAGTGGGCCACGGCGGCCCACCAGGGAGAAAAGGCCGCGTCATAACGGGCGTCGGCCAGCCGGATGATTCCGGCGGCCGCGTCATATTCCATCCGGCCGGTAAGATAGATTCTGGCCCCGGTCTCCAGGCCCAGCCGGTCATGGCGCGCGGTGGCAAAAAGAACGGCCGTCAGCTTGTCCGGGGCAAAGGAAAGCACCTGTGCCCGCTCAAAAGAGACGGTAATATCCTTTGCAATGGTTCTGGATGTGCCCGCCACTTTCCTGGCCAGATATTCGTTGACCGCCGCGGCCTCGATCTGAAACGGCACCCGAATCGAAAACCGGTTTGAAATCGACTCCAGCATGTCGGCCTCGGGCAGGGGCGTCACCGGCGCGTCCGGCAGAACCGTGGAAATGCCCATGTCGGTTTTAAGCACCACGTGCAGGCCCAGGTTCAGCGTGTCGGTCCCGGCAGCGACGGGCGCCATCAGCCCGACTTTTTGGGGCACCACCCGCACCCATACCGGCGGAAAGACATGAATCTTTTCCACCCGGTGCATCTTTTCCCAGGCTTCAGTCACGGCTTTTCGCACCTCGTCTCTGGCCAGAATCTTATAAACCAGCTTGTGCCGTTCCTTTTCAATTTTTTTTGTCAGCTTGTCTTCCAGGAACGTGCGCAGGCTGAGCTTGCCGAAATTTTCAATGGGCACCAGGGCTTCGTCAATTTTTACGGAAAAGCTCAATTCCGGCTGAACCTGCCAGTCCGGCAGCATCTTTAGGCCGATCCGGCCGGCGATGCGGCCGCCCACCGTGGCATGGGCGCTGGCGTCCACCGTGGTCACCACAAGGTTGATCCTGCCGTGGGACTTGACCCGGCCCGTCACGGGAAAGGCAAATTCAAATCCGTTTTCAACGACCTGTATGTCAATGGGTCCCCGCTTCAGGTCGTAGATGATGTGGTCTCCGATCATCAGGTCCGTGGGATCCTCGTCCACGTCCAGATAGGTTTCCGGCACATATTTTTCCAGGTTTTCCCGCAAGGCATTCGCGGGAATGGTCAGGGGAAGGTTGAGCACGGTGTTCGCGGCGGTTTTGCGGGCCCTGGCCGGCGCCGGCGTCCCGGCCTCGACCTGCGTTGCCGCCGGCGCTTGCGGAAAAACGCCTTCCAGGCAAAGCCGCGTGGCTGCCAGGCCGACCGCCAGCACAAAGCAGGCGACAAAAAGGATTTCGATGAACAACCGGATCCGGCGCATGGTCTTTTCCATGGAAAGAAAAGGCCTGGAGCATGCAAAACATGCCCAGGCCGGCTTCGCGCTCGTCAATGAGCGTCAGTCGTCTTCGTCGATAAAGTATTCCATCGACGTTTTTTTCAGCTCCCGGCGGCTGAACAGAACGCTGTAATCGGTCACGCCGGCGGCCTCGGCCATTTGCCGGGTGGTTTGAACGCACTGCTCCTCGGAGACGGCATGGACCATGGTATATAAATTGTAGGGCCAGTCCGGGGCCGGGTCCCGGCGATAGCAGTGAGAGACGGCGTCAAAGGCGGCAAAGGTCTTTCCCACGTTCTCCACGCGGTCCTCCTCCACCTTCCAGGCCACCATGGCGTTGGCCGTGAATCCCGATTTCTGGTGGCGCAGGGTGGCGCCGAACCGGCGGATGACGCCCCGGCCGCACAGGTCCGCAAGCACACCGATCAACGCCTCCTCTTCCATGCCCAGCTTTCGGGCAATCTCAAGGTAGGGCCGCTCGGTGACGGGAATATCGCCCTGAATGGCGGCAATCACTTTTTTCTCGACGTCGGATAACATGCCCCCGATATTCGAAGAAGCCGCCGGGAAAGTCAAGCCCTTTTATTGTCGAAAAACAGGCTGTTGCAAAAAACATAAATGTGTTTTAGGGTTGATCCACAATCGGATGACACTCGCCATGACGGAAAAACAGACAAAAACCGTTTCTCTTGTGCTGGGCAGCGGCGGCGCCCGGGGCCTGGCCCACATCGGCGTGATTCGCTGGCTGGAGGAAAACGGGTATGTGATCCGCTCGATTTCCGGCTGCTCCATGGGCGCGCTGGTGGGCGGCATCTACGCGGCGGGCAAGCTCGACGCCTATGAGGCGTGGGTGAGGACCGTCACAAAAAGGGACATCGTGGGCCTTCTGGACATCGCCTGGGGCGGCGGCGGGCTGGTCAAGGGAGACCGCATCATTCACACCATGGTGGACCTGGTGGGCGACGTGGCCATTGAGGACCTGCCCATTCCCTACACGGCCGTGGCCGTGGACCTGAAAAACGAAAAAGAGGTGTGGATTCAATCCGGCCCCCTGTTTGACGCCATTCGGGCCTCCATCTCCCTGCCCCTGTTCTTTACGCCCTTCAGGGTGGACGGCGTGCCGCTGATTGACGGCGGCGTGCTCAACCCGGTTCCCATCGCCCCCACCTTTGGCGACCGCACCGACATGACCATTGCCGTCAACCTGGACGGCCCGGCCACAAAAGAGATCCGCCCGCCGGCGGTTCCGGCCGAGCCCCGTCAGGCGTCGGCCTTTGTCGAAGCCGTCAGCCGCTTTTTTAAAAAATTTCAGAAAAACGGAGAGACGGGCCCGGAGCCGGAGGAAGAAACGGACCAGGACTGGAGCGCCTACGATATCGCCACCCAGGCTTTTGACGCCATGCAGGGCACCATCGCCCGGCTCAAGCTGGCCGCCTATCCGCCCTCCCGCGTGATCGACATTCCCAAAAACGCCTGCGGCCTGCTGGAGTTCAACCGGGCCGCCGAAATGATCGAAATGGGATACCGGGCCGCAAAGGAGCGACTGACGTCGCTGACCGATCCGGCTGTTGAAAACGCGGGCACGGCGGGAGAAACGCAAAAACCGGTCGAAACAGTAAAAACACCGGAAGACGACAAGGAGTTAAAATGACCCCCAGACAGCAGGCCACCCTGGAAAACGACGTGGTGCTGATCCACTTTGAAGACGTGCCCATGGTCTTTGCCCGGGTGGAAAACATCGTGGCGGACCATAAAAAGGAGTGGTACCAGGTCAGCCTGCTGATCCTGGCCGTGCCCCTTCAGGTGGTTACCTGGATATTAAAAGAGGAATACATCAACGGCGGCGAGTTTACCATGGACGGAAAAAGGGTGCGCATGGAAAAGGTGGTATGCCCGGAAACGCCCCGGCCCGGAACAACCGGGCCGCCCGGAGCCCCGGCCGGCGATTCGGCAAAAAACAGGCCCGCCGGAAAAGGCCAGGTCATCTCCTTTCCCAAAAAAGACGCCCGGTAGCCCTGATATTTCATAATAGTTATAGATGGACACCAGGCAGAATTTCGAAGCGCATTCCCGGGTCCCGCTGATTGGAATTCCCACCGCATCTTGCATAGTTGTTCATGTTATGCTATAAATTTAAAACCTTAACACTCGTCACACCCTCCTCCTCTGTTTTATGCTTATTGAGTGAAAAACCGCCAAGGAGATATGCCTGTGAAATCCGGTGGGAAACCTGCTGAAGAACGGATCCAGTGGTACCTTGAGGCGGTTGCGGACGCAAACAGGGAGTGGATGGTTGCCATTGAGCCGACCCCTTTTGTCATCGGCAGGGAAAAGGACTGTAATCTCACGCTGACCGGCACCTGGATATCCAGGCACCATTGCGAAATTCACATCAGCGGCGATCATCTCTGGGTCCGTGATCTGGGGAGCAAAAACGGGACATTTGTAAACAACCGTCAGATTGACCAGGCCGAACTGCTCAAGCCGGGAGACATGCTCTCCATCGGCGTATTCAGATTCAATGTCAAAAGTTTCGCGCCGGATGCCGCCGCCACGTCGGAAGACACCTGCTCTCTGAAGGACATATTCAACTGCAATGCCGCGCTTGAGCCCAGGCTGCGGGCCATGATTTCCCGGCGAAGCGTGATCATCCACTTCCAGCCGGTATTCAACATCGCGGGCACCACGGTTCTGGGGTATGAAATTCTGGGGCGGCCGACCGATGAGGACCTGCCGGCTGACGCAACCGAACTTTTCGATATGGCCGGATGGTTCGGGTGCGATGCGGAACTCAGCTCTCTTTTTCGTGAGGTCGGCGTCGAGACCGGAAAGCATCTGCCGGGATCACCGCTGCTGTTTGTCAATGTCACCCCGTCCGAAGTCAATCGAATGAGCAGGCTTCTGGAATCCTTAACCCGTGTCCGCGACCTGGCGCCCGCGAACCGGATCGTTCTTGAACTCAATGAAAAAGCGGTCAACGACACCGCCGAAATTTCACGGCTTCGCGGCGCCCTGAACCAGCTCAACATGGGCCTTGCCTTTGATGATTTCGGCGTAGGGCAGACCCGGCTGGCGGAACTGGCCAAGGAACCGCCGGATTTTCTAAAATTCGACATATCCCTGATCCGCAAAATCCATCTGGCCCCGAAACGGCTGCACCAGATGCTGGCGACCTTTGTCACGGCGGCTCGGGACCTCAACATCTCCT
This sequence comes from Thermodesulfobacteriota bacterium, assembly GCA_049320925.1. Taxonomy (GTDB): domain Bacteria; phylum Desulfobacterota; class Desulfobacteria; order Desulfobacterales; family Desulfosudaceae; genus Desulfosudis. The sequence continues at coordinate 10,025 of JBMORB010000224.1, forward strand.
CCCTGGCGGAAGGAATTGAATGCTCCGAGGAAGCGGACGTCTGCCGGGAGCTCGGGTTCCAGTTCGCCCAGGGCTTTTTCTATGGCCGGCCGCTGCCCATCAACGAAATCCATCCCGGTCCCTGACAGTCTTCCGCACTCAGATGAATGAAAAAACTTGCCACCGGAGCCCGGCATCCGGTAAAGTCTGCCTTTTCTATGTGGGCGGGCTGAGCGGACCGGGCCGGCTGCCCGGGAAAAGCCCGTGTTACCCTTTAGCCGATTTATTCAGGTGATTCTATGTTTCAAAAATGCGGTGCCGCTTTTGTCATTCTATGGTTCGGTTTCGTGATCCCTGCCTTTTCATCCGACCCCATGGAGGCCGACGGATGGAAGCGGGTGATGGATAAAAACGGGATCAAGTCCTACAGCCGCCAATACCAGGGCACGGGTATATTCGAGTTCAAGGCGGTCACCGTGGTGGACGCGCCCATTTACGTGGTCAGCGAACTGGTCCGGGAGGTGGAAACTTACACCGACTGGATGCCCTACTGTTCCCTCGGCTCATCCATGGACATTGTCAGCCGGGATGAAAAAAAGGTCCGCATCATTCTGGACGTGCCCTGGCCCCTTTCCGACCGGGAAATCATCATGCACGCCAAGGCTCTTTATGCCCTGGATCACGGGCGGGCCTTCATCGACCTGGAAAACGTGAACGCATGGCCTGAAACGGATCCCGGCCTGGTCCGGGTGCCCATGTTTTCCGGCCACTACACCTTTGAGTTTATCACGCCGGACAAAACCGGGGTGATCTACCAGTACAACGTGGACCTGGCCGGCAGTCTGCCGGACGCCCTTTCCAAAATGATCGCCAACCGGTTTCTTTTCGACAAGCTCAGCAACATGCAGAAAAAAGCAGTGACGGAAAAATACATCGCCCTGGGGAAAAAATCGCCGGACAAGGGTTTGTGCGACCGGATTCTGGCCGACAGGACCCGAAAGCAGCAGATCGCCTCAGCCCGCCTGGCCGAGATCATTCAGTCAAAAGCGGTCATCGACCTAATGGCCGGCCACATACCCCTCTACGACCTGATCACCACGCAAAACGGCATCGTTTCACAGAAACTGCTCTATGCGTGGGGATCTGAACCGGCCAAAAAGGAGGCCGTCAAAATCCTGCTCGGCGCCTATCTTGCGTCCCGCACCAGCGACCCGGCCATCGTGAGCAGAGTCCTTTCAGATGACCGGCTGATTCACGCCATTCAGACCGGATCGGCCGTGGACAGCCGGCCGGCGCGCACCGTGCTGGAAGCGTACCTGAAGGGCTGAGCCGGGCTGAATATGAACGGTCGCTGCTGCCCGAACACGGCGGATCGCTCTTCTGCAACAAAAAAGCCGGCCGATGCGATTTCCCGCATCTGCCGGCTTTAAGTGTTCTTCCCAAAAAGGTCCCAAAAGGCTACCGCCCGACATTGTCCTTGAGCTGGGCGATCTGAAGGCCAAGACCGATACACTGCTTGCCGTTCATGCAGGTATCGGCATCTTCGGGTTCAAGAAACGTTTTCAACTCTCGATTGCCTTTTTTCAAAAATACCGTCCAGGCCTTCTGGCCCTGGTCGTAATCGACCTTCACATCAATCCCGCACGCCCCGATATCGGGATAGATCTGCCGAATCTTGTCGCAAAGTGTCTTTTTGTCGTACATTTTCAGCCTCCTTTTTTTTGTTGAAGGGGGTTGACATCGAAAAGCCTTTTCGGGCTGAGATAAGCCATGCGCCTTTTTTGTAGCGCCGGCTTCATGCCGCTGCGAGGCACAACCGCTTTTTGAAAAAACATGATGCCTTTCTGACGAAAGTCAAGCCCTGGCCTCGGGCCGGGTAAACGCTCCAAACGGCCTTTACGTGCCGCAGGCGCAGAAACGGGGCCAGCCCATGAGTTCGGCGGCGCCGGCGATGGTGGTGTGGACTACAGTCCTTCCGCCTTTCTGAGTTCCTCCGGCAGAATTGCAATAACTTCAACCCCGCTTGCACCACCAGCGCTCTTTATCGTATAACTGGACTCACTCAGTTGCCCCATTCTGTAGCCAATAAACCTGGGGCTGTTTATGGTAAGGTTTCCGCTCTCCGATCCAGACCATTCACCACCGAGCTTTGCCTTCAGCACCTGTTCTATTTTGCTTCCCGGGTCCACTGAGACCTTGCCCCCTTTTTTGTCGTAAAACTCGTATTCCAGCCCGGCAACCCGCAGCAATGCCGTGACTACAAATTTTTTATCAAAACTGCGGCCAGGATATTCCTCTTTGATTTTTAAATAGACTTCATCCTCAAAGCGCGTTTTAGAAATAACATATTGGGTTACCCCCCTGAAACTGACCTTGAATTTTGATATTTTTTCAGCGGACAACTCCGCGCTTGCTCCACCTACAAGGTCGACCTCGGCGCTGATATTGAACTCGGATTCGCTTGCTGTATCTGGAATAGACACGTCGTCTTTTATCGACTCCATGACCTCCCCGATATAATCCGAAAGACGATCTCTGGTTGACACATAAAGTTCTTTGAACCCCTTGGACTCATAAATATCCCCGACAGCAACGGTTGCAGGCGCCAAGGGAATGGGCGCATAACCGTTCTTCTTGAGTGTCCGGGTCAACGGATCATGCGCGCACCCGGACGCCACCAGGGCCACCACAAACAATGTCGCTGCCATGTATCCTTGCTTCATCTTTAACCTCCCCTTTTTTGAGTTAGTGAAACTCGATGGCTTCGTAAAAATCGAAGTTCACCTTCTTCCGTCACCCCGGCCCCCGAGCCGGGGTCCAGTAAGAATGAATAATATCAATTTTATACTGGATTCCGGATCAAGCCCGGAATGACGATGTAAGAACTTTTTACGAGACCATCAAACTTGTCGTGTCGCAACAACGTTGATATTCCACCCCCCATGGGTGAAACAGGCCATTCGCTTATGAGTACCACCATACACTTGGAAAACATCTCCGTGCGATGGCGGTATCGTTTCTCCGGCCCCTTGATATTTTTTGTGGCCCTTGTCAGGCGGCAGCCTGGGCCTCGTAGTATGGCGACGGCACTGTGGGGTAAACGCGATACACGTGGTGGTAAACCGATTCCACACGCGCCTGCACGTCTTGCTCGGTGTACTGTTCCACCGGCAGGCCGGTGGCGTCGCTCCACAAAAAATCCCGAATGGCCAGCCGAACCGCATCCCGCGTGGCTTCCCGCTGCCGCCACTGATAGATGCGCAGTTTTTCGGCCTTGAGCGTTTTCAGCAGTTCCACCGCCACCGCTTTAATGCGCTTGATTTCCCCGGAAGAAAGATCGGGCTTTTTCAGCAGGTCGAATATAGCCAGGGACTCTTCGTCCAGGCCTTCCCTGGCAGCGCGGCTCTCCTCCTGATCCATGGATTGAAAGGTGCGAAGCAGTTCCTCGAAAGTTTTTTCAATGGTCACCCGGTCTTTTTCCCGGTTGTATTCAGCCACAATCGCTTCGTACCGCTGCTGAAAATCGGTGCGCAGCGGATTTCTTTGCAACATCAGGGCAAGACGCTTTTCAATAACCTGTTTGAGGCTCTGCACCGTCGTGTTTTTTGCCCGGCTTTTTTCAAATTCCTGGCGCAGCCGGTCAAAATCGATCCGGCTGATATCAAACGCCTCCGTCTCTTCTTCTACCCGCTCCTTCGGCCGGGTTTCAATGGCCTCATCCACCACCTGTTGCAACTGGCGAAGAATGCCGGTGATGTCCGCCTGGTCCCGGTCTTTCTGCAAACTTCGATAAACAATATTGATGGCGTCGTAATCGCTTCGATAAGCATTGACCCCGTTGACGTTTATGCAGGCCTTGAACTTGGAAAACACAGCCCGGCACATCACCTCAAAGCGTTTCCGGGTCTCGTCATTCCGGTTGGCCGCCTCCTTGGCCGAAAGAATGGCCGCGTTTCGGTCAAATCCGGACTTGGAAATAATATCGTCCAGAGAGGCGCCCTGGTCTGTTAAAAACGTTCGTACAAACGCAATGGCCTCGGCCAGATCGGCCAGCAGCTCCTCCTCCGGCCGGGCCGGTTCCGTTTCCCGTCCTGAACCGGAGCGGCCGCCGTCCATTGTGCCCGCAAAAGTTGCCAGGGCCTTACGCAGGTTTTTGAGAATGCCGCAGTAATCCACGATCATGCCGTTGTTCTTGCCCTCGCTGACCCGGTTGGCCCGTGCAATGGCCTGCATCAGGGTGTGGGCCTTTAACGGCTTGTCCAGGTAAAGGGTGGACAGGCTGGGCACGTCAAAACCGGTCAGCCACATGGCGCAGACAATGGCGATCCGGAACGGGTGTTCGGCCTCCTTGAACGCATCATCCAGGGCCAGCCGCTGCATGTTGGCATATCGGGGGTTTTGCCGCATGGCTTCGGGCAGGTCGATCCCTTCCTTGATCAGACGGCGGTGGGGGGTGATATCCAGGTCCCATTGTGCAAACCGGGCCACTTCTCCCTGTTCCTCGCTGATCACCACCGCCTTTTGGGTTTCTTTCATCCATTCGATCTGACGGTGCTGGAACTGGACGACCTGCTCGTCCGTGGCTGTTGAAATCTCTTTTTCCAGCTCCCGAATGCGCTGGTCCCAGTAAAATTCAATCAGCTTGTGCATGCGCACGCAGGTGATCTTGTCGATACACACCAGCATGGCCTTGCCGGTTTCCCAGGCCCTGGAATAGTGAAAAACGAAGTCCCGGGCCACCTGGTCCAGCCGCTTGCCCGCCGTAATGACATGGTAGTCACGCTGAAGCTCACGTTCCAGACGCTGGGCCACATCCACGTTATCGGCCTCCAGGGCCTCCAGCTTTTCCGCGATGCGTTCGTTCAAGTCGTTGACCGCCAGGCCCAGCTTGTCGCCTCTGGCATCGTAGTAAAGCGGCACGGTTGCCTTGTCTTCAACCGCCCGTTGAAAATCATAGGTTGAAACATAATCGCCGAACACCCGCTTTGTGATCTGGTCGTCCGTAAACAGGGGCGTTCCGGTAAACCCGATGTAACTGGCATTGGGCAGGGCGTTGCGCAGGTTCAGGGCCAGGGTGCCGTACTGGGTGCGGTGGGCCTCGTCGGTGATGACAATCACGTCATCCCGTTGTGTGTATCCCTGGTCCGGGTTCACGTCCTGGTTGAATTTCTGAATCAGGGAAAAAATATGGGACTTGTGCTGGGCCAGCAACTGGCTGAGGTGTTCTCCGCTGGACGCCCGGCACGGGTCCCGGTCATTGTCCGCCACGCCGCAACCGGCAAAGGTTTTGTAAATCTGGGTATCCAGATCTTCGCGGTCGGTCAGTATCAGAAAGGTGAAATTGCCGCCCAGCCTGCGATGCACCTTGCGCGTGAAAAACACCATGGAATAGCTTTTGCCCGCGCCCTGGGTGTGCCAGAACACGCCCAGCCTGCCATCGCGGGCCTTTCGGTTCCGCACGGCGTCAATAGCCCGGTTGACCCCCAAAAACTGGTGGTTGCGGGCCAGGATTTTTCGCGGCTCTCCGGCCGAATCGTCAAAGACGATAAAGTTTTCCAGCAGGTCCATGAAGTTGGTTTTATCGCACACCCCCTTGAGCAGGGTCTCCATGTGCACGGCGCCGGGCTGTTCTTCGGCCAGACGCTTCCATTCGTGAAAATGCTCAAACCGGCTGGACACCGATCCCAGCTTGGCATCCACGCCATTGGCCAGCACCACCAGGGCATTGTGGAAAAACAGGTGGGGCACGGTATCCTTATAGTCCTTGAAGTTCTGCTCATAAGCGGCCCGAATGTCCTTGCTGACGTTCTTCAGCTCCATGAACAGCAGGGGCAGGCCGTTGACAAACCCCACGATATCGGCCCGGCGGCGATAGATATCGCCCCGCACCCACAGCTCCCGCACGCATAGAAAATCGTTGTTGGCCGGCTCGGCAAAATCAAACACCTTCAGACGGCGGCGTTCCAGTTGATCCTGACCATTGCGAAACGCCACCTGAACCCCGTCGCGAAACAGCGTGTATTTTTCACGGTTGGTGGCCAGAAGCGATTGCGTGGCCGGGGTGGAGACAATCTGGCGAACCGCGTCGTCATAAGCCGACTCCGGCAACCCCGGATTGAATTCAACCAGCTTGGCCCGCAACGGCCGGGCCAGCACCACCTCCTGGTCCGATGCCCGGCCCAGCAGGCTGTTTGGCCCGAAATCTTCATTATTATAGGCATACACCGAAGCCCAGCCGAGTTCATGTTCCAGATACGCGGCCGTGGTCTGCTGAACCAGGGTGTCTTCGGTGTATGGGCCCGGGGTCATTGACGTTTCCCTTCCATGTGGTAAAGCATACCGAACAACAAACAGTTACATAGAATGCTTTTGATGCCCAAGCTGGCCAGCAGCCTTCCGGAGTGCAAAATCTCTAAAGTACCGTTGCTCCGGGCACGCAATCTTATCTGCATCTTTCTATTCCGGTTCTATTAAACAGCTATCAACTTTTCCAAAAGATTTGGCTCGATTTGTTAAACAGGCAATTGTTTGATTTTTATTGATTTTATATTTTTACAAATCTTTTTCCAAAAAATTTCTGGAAAATCCATAAGAATTCAACCTCATTTTTTAAATAGAAAGCGAATAACATCGCCAGCCGCTTATTCTCTTTTTTACCTGCCACGCCTTCTACACAGCTCAGCCAGACGAACAAACCGCGAGTCATTGGATAATAGTTGATCGGTTTGTTTAATATCATTAAGGCACTGTTGCAGCTCTTCTGAAAGCCATCGTGCATCTTCATCAACAATCTTATCCAGAAAAGCTAATGCCTCTGTTGGAAACCGTTTGCAAAGCCCCTTCTTATGCAAAAGGCGAACTAAAAGCCATGTATCCTGCTCCGGTTGTAACCAAGCTTTTAATTCATGCAAGGCATCGGGAAACGATTCATCAGCTGCAATACAGAGCCGTGCAAGGTTTTCAGATATGGATGGCGTCATTAGCTCTCTATATTTGGGCCAGATGTTATGAAGATAGGGACGCATACGGTTGCGCCAGTATTCATCACGCTGCCCGCCTGCCCCTTCGAGAGCTCGCGTCAGTGTCTGGGCCACATGTATTAGCCCATTTACTGGTAAATGACGGGTCGCGTCAGCCAATTCTGCAGTCGTAAAAATATCACCGGGGTCCAGTGCCGCAAATGTCAAAAACTGTGCATACCGGTCAGCATGCTCGCCAAGCGCCTCGTAGCGTGTGGCCGTTTCCAAAAAGGGCTGCTTTATAGCTGATAAAAATGGCCCATATAAACGCGATGACCACAAAAAACCCTCCCATACCAATCGCGTTTCACCCTGCGGACGATGCCATTCAAACATTGGCAAAAGAAATTTCGTCGCCCAATCAGGATCAACCCTATACAATGAAACAACATGCGTGGCCAAAAGGACACGGCCATGACGAAATTTGTCGATTCGTGTGTCGGATAAGCTTGTAAATATGGGTTTGATCTCTTTTGACAAGCCTTGCCCATCCTGTAACGGCTGTCGATACCACCAACGCAATAAAGCCTCTGTTACTAACCCCACGGGATGATTTATGGCCTGCGTAACCGCATCATTGGTATCGCGATTATCTTCGTAGGATATCGCCAAAATACGGCGGCAAAGTTTAAAAAAAATCGGTTCATGCACTTCAAATGTTTTTGCAATGACTTGTAGCCACCAACCGACACTATGAGAGAGGTCCTGCATCACATCATCCGGGGCTTGGTTAACAACAGGCCCCATATACTGCCATGAATGTTTGGCAAGATTGTTTTCTGTCCATGCCTGAAGAGCTTCACGCCAGCGGTCAGCCAGCCATACGCCTTCTTTGGCCAATGCGATCAAGGCACAGGCTGTTGTTGAAAAGTCATCGCGGCATCGCTGGCGCCAGTCATCTCCAATCCACCAGTCAGACTTTGGATGTTCCTTCAAGTAGTTAATAAGTTCTCGACATTCCCGTGGTGTTTTTATAAACTCACGCGGCTCATTGTCTTCTCCCATCCAGAAAGGAAACTCATCTCGCCCATCTGGGGCCAATTCCCAGGTAGGGTACTGTTGGGTGAGTCGCTTTAATTT
>JBMORB010000225.1:0-2406 GCA_049320925.1 Thermodesulfobacteriota bacterium
GAGCGAAGAAGGCCGGTACCCGCGGCATGCCGCGGGTACCGGCCTTCTTCGCTCTCGCTTCCGATTCCGTTATACCCTTCTTCCTTTCCTATGACTCATCGTAATACCGGTCTTTCTCGCTGTAGACGCAGCCGCAGTATTGCTGGCGGTACATGCCCAGTTCTTTTGATGCCGTGACCCCCTCTTTCCAGCCGAGACGAAAGTCCTGGTAGTAAAACGGCACGCCCGCGGCTTTCCCCTCGGATTCGCCGATCTCCCGGATGGCTTCATGGTTCTGAAACTTGCTGTAAAGAAGCGTTGAAGTAAACGCGTCGAACTTTCCTTCGGCGGCCAGCAGGGCCGCGGTTTTGAGCCGTTCATGGTAGCAGGCCAGGCACCGCTGAGACTCCCGGTAAACCGCGTTGCGGAAAAACTGATCGATGTCATAACCCTGCTGATAAATCACGGGCAGGCCGATGGCCGGAGCATAGGCCTTTAACGCGTCTTCCCGTTTAAGGCATTCGGTAAAGGGGTGAATGTTGTACCGGTAGAAAAAGCCCGTGACCTCCATGCCCGCCTCCCGCAGCACACGGACCGGGTAGATGGAGCAGGGCGCGCAGCAGGTGTGAAGCAGAAGTTTCATTTTCGTTCTCCGAATATGGCCGTGCCGATACGCACCATGGTGGCGCCTTCAGAGATGGCGGCCTCAAAGTCACCGCTCATGCCCATGGAAAGCTCTTCCATCAGCACGTTGGGAATTTCCTGCTCCCGGATCGCGTCCCGTAGCTCGCGCAGCCGTTTAAAATGGGGCCGCACCGCTTCCGGATCATCAAAATAAGGAGGGATCGCCATCAGGCCCCGTACCGACACGTTGGCCAGCCTGCCGATTTCTGTTACCAGGCCGGACAGGTCGCCTGCCGGTATGCCGGATTTGGTGTCCTCCATGCCGGTGTTGACCTGGATCAGAATTTTCTGCACCTTTCCCAGGCCGGCCGCGTGCCGGTTGATTTCGCGGGCCAGCTTCACCGAGTCCACGGTATGGATCCACTCAAACAGTGTGACGGCCGTTTTGGCCTTGTTGGACTGAAGGTGGCCGATAAAATGCCAGCGAAGCGGACTGCCGGACAGCGCCTCGATTTTCTCCCGTGCCTCCTGAACATAGTTTTCCCCCAGGTCGGTGACACCGGCGACAGCGGCCTCCCGTATCCGCTCCACCGGATGGGTTTTGCTCACCGCCACCAGCCGCACGGCTTCCGGGGCTCTGCCACTGGCGACAGCGGCCGCGCGTATCCGATGCCAAATCTGTTCCAGGTTTGATTTCATCTCATGCCGCTGTGCCAGGCAGCGTTACACGGGGCATCTGCATGGCCTTTTTCCGGTAACCCAGATTGAGAGCCACCCGGGATTTCAATCCGCGCGGGCTCCGCAGGCAACGCTTCAACGTGTTGTAGATGGAATAGGTCCGGCGGAAGGCCCACCAGTAACCGTTCTGAAGTTCCTCGGCGCTCATGGAGGCCGGTGAAAAAACGACGTCACTGGTATGATAGCGGCCCCAATCCCTGCTGACGATGCGGCCGTCGGCCGCCATTTTTTCATAAAGCCGCGTGCCGGGAAACGGCGTCAGAATATGAAACTGGGCCGCGTCGATTCTGCTTTCGCGGATAAATTCCACCGTGCGCCGGAACACGCCCGGATCGTCGTCATCCAGCCCGAAGATGAAACTGCCCAGGATATTGATCCCTTTTTTATGGATCTTTTTTATCGCCTGTACATAAGTCTCCGGCGAGTTCCAGGATTTGTTCATGCGGGAGAGGTTTTGTTCGGACAGTGACTCAAACCCGATAAAAGCGTACCGGCCCCCGCTTTTCGCGTACAGAGAAAGCAGTTCGCCGTCCTTGGCGATGTTGATACTGGTCTGGCCGCCCCAGGTCCGTTTCAATGGCACCAGCGCACGGAAAAGCTCCTTGGCATAGCCGCTTTTCCCGGTGATGTTGTCATCCACGAAAAAAAAGTTTTTCGTGTCAAACGTCTTTATCTCCTCGATCACCTGGGCCACGGGCCGGGTCCGGTATCCTCTGCCGAAAAAGGCGGAAACCGCGCAGTATTCACAGTTGTAGGGGCATCCCCGGGTCGCCTGAATGGTGTAAAACCCGGTAGAATACATGTTCCGGTCCAGCAGGTGACGGCAGGGAACGGCCACATGGCCCATATCCACCGGACGGTCGGCCTTGTAAACCGGTTGAAGCCGGTGCTGTTCCGCATCGGCAAGCACACTCCGCCATACCAGTTCCGCCTCGCCAACCACCACACTGTCGGCATGTTCAAGGGCCTCTTCCGGCAGGGCCGATACGTGAAAACCGCCCATGACCACTTTTGTTCCCCTGGCCCTGAATCCGTCGGCGATTTTATAGGCGCTGGGAATTTCGG
>JBMORB010000226.1:0-2399 GCA_049320925.1 Thermodesulfobacteriota bacterium
TCTAATTTTTCTGGACTTTTTCTCCTGTTTTTTGATCCAAACCGCCGGGCCGCCTCGCCCGATCTTTTTATAAAACTTTGATATATAAAGATATTTAAAATTTTTACGCCTGATGAAGACTTTGGCACACTCCTGGCATTACTCCTTTGCGGTGACTTGACGTTCATCCAAGGGAGATGAAAATGACCCGGAAAAGATTTTTTTCAGATAGGGAAAAAGGGTTTACCATCATGGAGCTGATGGTGGTCATTGCCATTGTGGGTATTCTGACGGCCCTGATCGTTCCCAACATCGTTACATGGCGAAACAATTCCATGGTCAGCGGTGCCGTTCGGGTGCTCATGCATGATTTAAATCTTGCCAAAGCCAGGGCCATAACGGAAGGGTCCAGGGTCTCTGTTCTGTTTTCCGATAAAGGATATGCCGCTTTTCTGGACAACGGCGCCAACCCGAACAACTTTGTCAGGGAAGCGGATGAAACCATTCTCATAGCCAAGGAACTTACCGGCATCAGTGTGCAGAACACGACGTTTACCAATGACCGGCTCTTTTTTAACAGCAGGGGTATCTGCAGCGAGAACGGGGACGTTGTACTGGGAATGTCGGGCGTGCAAAAGCGGGTCGTGGTCAGCCGCGTGGGACGGATCACCATACCATAACATCGGTGAGGGTGAAAAATGAAATCAAACAAAGGCCTTACGTTAATAGAGCTGATGATCGCCATGGTGGTGGCCGGCATGGTCGTCACCGGGATTGTCGGCGCCTATACCAGATTCACCAGGACCTACACCAGCCAGGAGGCGTTTGTCTCGGCCCAGGAAGGCCTGCGGGGAAGTCTGGCCATCATGGCCATCAACCTGTCCATGGCCGGATATAATCCTACCGGCGGCATCGACCCTTCTCCAGGGGCCCCCGACTTCGGCATCGAAGAAGCCACGGCGACAAAAATTCGCTTTACAACCGACTATGACATGGATGGCGCGGTTAACAACGATCAGTTCGAGCGCATCACCTATGAGCTTGACGCGGGCACCCGGGAACTCCGGGAAATCCTGTATGAAGGGACAGCCGCGGAAGGGGCGCCCAGCACCCTGATGGGAAACGTCAACATGACCGATTCCCAGTTTGCCTATTTTGACGCTGATGGAGCGGCCCTGGGATCCGCGCCGGCCGACCTGTCCGCCATTCGGAGCGTTCTTATCCTGCTGGTGGTGGATGAACCGGCCGGTCAGGCGAAAACGGTTCAGCGAAGGCTGTTCCGGCGGGTCACCTGCCCCAACCTTTATTTTTAAACGGGGGAAAACCATGAACACGCATCCGTCAACCAGAACGGCAAAAAGACAGGACCGGGGTTTTTCATTTGTCGACGTGCTGATAGGGCTGGCCATATTTTCCATCGGCATTCTTGCCGTGGTGAGTCTGCAGGTGGCCACCATAAAAAGCAACTCGGCGGCCCGAAAGATAACGGACACCACCCTGATCGGCGTCAACATCATCGAGAATTTCCGGACCCTGCCCTATGACCACGCGGACCTGGACCCAACCGCCAATCCCCATCAAAGCATAGCGCCGGACGGCTACATTTGCACATGGACGGTCGCTGAAATCGACATGAACCAGGATGGGGCAAACGAGACCAAACAGGTGGATATCACGATCCGGCACCCCCGTACCAATGAAGTGGGGTTTCAGATGGAATATTTAGTCGCGCAGGAGGGCATATGAACATAAGGCAGAATTTTAAAACGCTCGGCAACGAGAACGGCGCGACCATGGTGCTGGCCCTGCTGGTCCTGGTCCTGCTTTCCATAATGGGCCTGGCCATGATCGACACCACGGTCGTTGAAACCCGCATCGCCATTGACGAACGGGAGTTTGTCAAGACCCTGTACACCGCGGACACGGCCAAGGCCTATGTTTTTGCCAACACCGAACTCTACGGCCCGGACAACATTACGCCCGGCACCGCCAACATTCACTACTTCCCCATTGACCGGGGGGTAGACCCTTCCATTTACGTATATTCCAGGGTCACGGCTGAGCCGGCCCCTATTTTGATCGACGGGGAACAGGGTTTCTCCGGCGGCGTGGAGTACGTGGGGTCCGGCAACCCGCCGCCGGGTTCCGGCTATGCCGCGGGGAAATTCAAGTTCCATGCCTACAGAATGACGTGCAACGCCGTGGGCCGCAAGGGACGGACCGAGACCATACAGATGCAGTTTTATCGGATCGGATTCTAAGCCGATTGCAATAACAAAAGGGGGTGGCATGATGAAACGGTTTAAACATAAAATTATCGGGGTGGGGCTGGCCCTGCTTTTTGCCTTTGCCGGCAATAACGGCTTCTGTGACGACACCTGCATCTTTTCCGTCACCGCCGACGACATTCCCCCCTATAT
>JBMORB010000227.1:0-2397 GCA_049320925.1 Thermodesulfobacteriota bacterium
TCACATGGGTCATTGCATTCATCGACGGGACAAACGGAATCGGTGGGTCGATTTCGATACCGATACCGATACCGATACCGATACCGATTTGGATAAGGTAAAACACCATGAAAGGCTTTGAAGCCGTACCGCTGTCGGCCATCACAGGCATATCATGGCCGGCCATGCCGCCCACCGAGGCGACGGCCCGGCTGGCCGTGATGTATCAGCTTGAGCAGAGCCAGTGGTGGACCCCGGAAGAGATCCGGGCGCAGCAGTTCCGGCAGATCAGCGCCCTGCTTCGCCACGCCTTTGACACCACAACATTTTACCGCGAGCGGCTCAAAGCCGCCGGATTTGACGGCCGTTCCGAAATCACGCCGGAGATCTTTGCAAGAATTCCGCTGCTGCGGCGGGAGGACATTCAATCCAGCCTGGAAGCCATGACCAGCACCGCTGTTCCCCCCGGCCACGGAAAAGTCGGCGAGGCCAAGTCTTCCGGTTCCACGGGCCGGCCCATTCGTATTTACTCCACCCAGGCGGCCCATTTTTTCTGGAAGGCGTTTGCCCTGCGGGACCACCTGTGGCACCGGCGGGACCTGTCAAAAAAGCACGCCGACATCCGGGTGGGCGTAGAGTCGCGAAACCTTCCCAAGTGGTCCATGGCCACCAGCGCGGTGTTTCCCACCGGGCCGGACGCCCTGCTGAACATTCGGGAAAGCATCGACAGCCAGATAGAATGGATACGAAGCCACCAGCCCTATTACCTTTTGACTTACCCTTCCAACCTGCGGGAAATGGCCCGGCGGTGCATGGAAGCCGGTATCACGCTGCCGGGGCTGGGCCAGGTGCGGACCTTTGGCGAAACGGTTTCAGACGAGCTGCGGGACCTGTGCCGGCAGGCGTGGGGCGTGGAACTGAAAGACTCCTACAGCTCCATGGAGATCGGATACATGGCGCTTCAGTGCCCGGACCACGAGCATTATCACGTGATGTCCGAGGGGGTGTTGCTGGAAGTTTTAGACGATGCCGGCAACCCCTGCAAACCCGGCGAAATCGGCCGGGTGGTGATCACGGCCCTTCATAATTTCGCCACGCCCATGATCCGTTATGAAATCCTGGACTACGCCCAGGTGGGCGAACCCTGCCCCTGCGGCCGGGGACTGCCGGTGTTAAAAAGGATCATGGGCCGGCAGCGCAACATGATGAGAATGCCGGACGGCACCACCCGGTGGCCGTCCTTCGGCATGCGGCAGTGGCCCTGCGCCGGCAAGATCCGGCATCTTCAGATCGTTCAGAAGGAGATCGACCGGCTCCTGGTGCGGCTGGTGGTCAAGGCGCCGCTGGCCGCGGCCGACGAGCAGGCCGTGACCGGCGTGATCCGGGACCGGTCCGGCTACCCGTTCCGGGTTGATTTTGAATACGTGGATGCCATTGCAAAGCCCCAGAACTTCAAGTTTGATCTGTTTGTGTCCGAAGTGTAAAGGCGGCCCGTATCGTCATGCCGGACCCCGATCCGGTATCCACATCCGTCATGCCGGGCTTGACCCGGCATCCACATCCGTCATTCCGGGCTTGATCCGGCATCCAGTAAAAAATGACCAAACTACTTTCCCACCCTTCCGCTTCTGGACCCCGGATCAGGTCCGGGGTGACGAGGTGGTGTCATGCCGGGCCCCGATCCGGTATCCAGTAAAAAAAGACCTTCATGCCTTTTTGTCCAGCTGCAATGGACCCCGGATCAGGTCCGGGGTGACGAGGAAACGAGCACGAGCACGATTACGAGTAAGAGTAAAATTAAGAGTAAGAAAAAAGGATTAGAAAAATATTTTGGTTATCGCGGGGCGGCATCTTCAGGCAATGTTCGTATTTGCCGCAGGACAATACCCATATTCCTGCGGGCGGCATCGAATCCGGGGTCCAGCCTCAGGGCTTCCCGGTAATGGGGCAGGGCCTGGTAGGGTCTGCCCAGGCGGGCAAGGACGTTGCCGATGTTATTGTGCGCCCTGGCGTTGCCCGGGTCCAGTTGGATGGCGACACCCAGATGATGCGCGGCCTCGGGCAGCCGGTTTAAGGCCATCAGGGCGACGCCCAGGTTATAATGGGCTTCGGCTAAATCGGGCTTGATGGCCAGTGCCTTCCGAAAACTTTCCACGGCGGCATTCGGTTTACCCTGGTCCAGCAGGATGTTGCCGATATTGTTTGCCGCGTCGGGATTGTCGGGCAGCAGGTTCTGGGCGATGTAATAATGGGACAGGGCTTCTTCAAACCGTTTTTCTTGCTGGAAATAGTGCCCCAGATTGTAGTGGACCATCCAGGAACCCGGATTCTTGCGGATCGTGTCAAGGAACAGCGTTTCCGGGTTTTTGTAGGCACGCCCCTGCCGCCAGGTCTGAGCGCTCAGCAGGACGACGACGA
>JBMORB010000228.1:0-2380 GCA_049320925.1 Thermodesulfobacteriota bacterium
GCCGACGCATAGATGTGAAGTCCCATTTTTCTGGCCAGCACCGACATGCGTGAGTCGTAAAGACCACTGACGATATAATCCACTCCGCCGGCGTGGCAGGTGTCGAAGATCAACAGCTGGCTCAGGGATTTGATCTTTTTGGACATCTCCACGATTTCGTTGGAACTGATCATGCTTGCGACGTTCACGGCGCCGTTATAGTCGCGGGTCAGCATGTAGTACTGATTCTGCCAGAGCACCCCGTGCCCCGCCACGAAAAGAACAAAGCTGTCGCTGGGCCTGATCGTCGCGGCAAGTTGGTTGATCCGGCCGGTGATGGCGGCCTTTGTTGCCTCATCGTTTTTCAGCACTGCGCAGTGTATATTGCCGTTCTGATATAAGGTGGCGGACCGCGTCTTTAATTTTTCCGCCATGTCCGTGGCGTCTTTTACGGCGTATTTCAGGTTTACGGTGCTGTCCGTATACCGGTCGATGCCGATGGCAAGAATATAAAGATGCGGTTCCGGGGCCGTGCGGGTCGAGTTGAAACGGATGGTCCGCATATAGCTCTGCACCGTATTGTCGCTGTTGAAAGCCGCGATGCTGATCTCGTTTTCTCCGGGAACCGGTTCGATTTCGGTGCAGCCGTCGAAAAGTTCACCCTTGACGGTGCTGACTGTAGGTGCCGCGGCTGCTTTCCCCTTTATCGAGATGCTGCGCATGTCTTCATAAATGGTCTTGCTGTTGAGGGAGGCCAGCTGCATCCCTGCAGTGCCGGACCTGGCGATGTCCTTATAATATCCGTCCGACTGAACGAGCTTTCCGTTGTGAAACACCCGAACCTCTCCGATACCGCCCCCCTCGCCTTTCACCCGGTAGCATGCCTTGATGGTCGCGGCATCGGTTTTTGAAGGGACGGAAGAAAAATCCACGGCCGGCGGCGGGTTCCGGAGGGCGTCATCCATGGTCAGGGTCGCCAGCGACCGGATATCGTCTCCTTTGAGCTTGGCGGCCACGATATCGGGCCGGTAGAAAACATCGTAGAACTGCTCCATGCCGTAGGACTTTGTCGCCCTGAGCAGTTTCATATACCGGTGACCGTTGGCCGATGCGTTGTAATAGCCTTCCGGCGTGACCACAATCCACTCGCCGTCTTCAAAGGCGATCATCATGGCCACCTCTTTGCCGGTGGCGATATCCCAGACCCGAAAGGATGCATCACCCGCGGAAAGGGCATACCGGTTGTCCGGGGTAAAGGCCACGGCGTACACACCGGGATCAAAGGCGCTCTTGAAACCTTCGGAATGGCCCTTGAAAATTTTCAGGGTCTCGCCGGTGGCCACATTCCACAGCCGGACCGTGGCATCCCAGCTCCCGGAAAGGGCCAGCCTGCCGTCCGGAGAAAAGGCCACGGAATAGATGAGATTGGTGTGCCCGGTAAAGGTCCGGAGCAGTTGCCCGGTTTTAACTTCCCAAAGCCTCAGCGTGTTATCACTGCCCCCGGAAAGGACATATTTGCCGTCCGGTGAGAAATGGACCGAATTGACCATCCCTTTTCTGAAAAACCCTTCATGGCCCACAAGCCTTTTGAGTTCCTGTCCGGTGGCAAGGTCCCAGAGCCGTACCGTGGAATCAAAGCTTGCGGAAACACCGTATTTCCCGTCGGGGGAGATGTCCACCGCGTAAAGGGCGCCCCGCCATCCGGAGTCTTCATGGCCTTTCAGTTTTTTGATGACCTGGCCGGTGCCCGGATCAACAAGGCTGAGGGCGGTCTGGTTTTTGGGGCCCACAACCAGGGCGGACCGGCCGTCCGGGGACATGGCCATGTTCCCCACGGCCACTGAAAACGTTTTCAACTCCCGGCCGGTTTCAGCGTCCCATATCGTCATCCGGTTGTCATGCACGATGATCTGCCGGCCGTCAGGGGTGAAGTTGACGTCCACAAAGGCCGCATAGGCGCCGACGTCGGAGGAGGTTTTAAACGAATTGATCATCCGGCCGGTGAAAATATCCCAGAGGACGGCGGCGTGCTTGACCGACCCCACCAGCACCATGTTGCCCCGGGGGGAAACCGCGATCCGGGTGGCCATCCGGGCCGGCTGGTTGATCTCCATGCCGGTGCCCGGGATGCTCAGGCGGACCTCAGGCGTGGCCGCGCAGGCGGCAATAAACCACAGGAAAAACACCATGCAGAGTTGCTTCATGACGGTTCTCCTCAACAGTGGCGTATTACCTGCGCCGATGCTGGGGCAAGCCTGGATTTATTCCAGGCTGAAAAACAGGTTATGCGTGGCCTTAGTTTCCACATCCACAACCTGTAACCGCAGTTGCCGGGCAGATGCAGCTTCAGCCGGGAAAAAGAGGAAACCCCGGGCCAGGGTGTTGGGCATAATGGCCTTGT
>JBMORB010000229.1:0-2364 GCA_049320925.1 Thermodesulfobacteriota bacterium
CGATCTCGGCCGTCGGCAGGGGGGAACACCGCCGTGCCTCAACCGGCAGTTCCACGCCTTGAACGCCCAGCCATACGGCGCGGGTAACGACGGCCGCGCCAAACAGCAGGTTCATGGCCACGGTGACCAGGGTCCGGTTTTCCATCTTTTCCAGAAAGGTTCCCCTGACCCATTCATTAAAGGCGCCGATGGCCGGGCCGCACCAGATCTGAAAATCGACCTTGCGGTCCGCCTCTCCGGTCACCCCCCATCGGGAGGAGCGGCCAAGGTAGGAGCGGAACACCAGGGCCATCTTGTGGCGCGGGTCTTTTTCGGCCCGCTCAATCTGGCGGGGGTCGCGCGCCTGGAAAAACCTTTTTGTCTCTTCCCACTCCTGGTCAAAGGAGCGGCGCAGCAGGGTCTGTTCCACCATTTCCCGGTCCTTGGCCGGGATATCGTCGAACCGGCTGTAACGGACGTAAAGTTCGTAGAGCTTGGAGGCCCGCATGGCAAACATGGTGCCCCGCTTGAGCACCTGCACCTTGCCCCCCATTTCAAACATGTCGGCCGCCGGCGCCATGGTCACGTCGGCCTGGCCCGCTTCCACCAGCATTTGCCGCACCATGTCCGACACCCCGGCCTCCACGCAGGCCTGGTTCACCGAACCGGTGAGCACATAGGCCGCGCCCATGGCAAAGGCGGCCGCCGCCGACTCCGGCGTGGCAATGCCGCCTCCCAGTCCCACGGGAATGGGCCGGTCATATTGATAGGTCCGGCACATTTCGTCCCGCAGGGCCGTCATGGTGGGCAGAAGGCCCAGGGCCGGCCGGTTGTCCGTATGACCCCCGGAGTCGGCCTCGGCGCTCAGGGCGTCGGCCATTGGAATTTGCGGCGCCAGGGCCGCCTCTTCGGCTGTGATCTTCCCCTGCTCCAGCAGTTGCGCCACCAGCTTGTCCGGGGGCGGGGAAAAAAACCGGGCCGCCACCTCCACCCGGGAAACCTTGGCCACGATCCGGTTGGGAATCACGATCCGGCCGGAACCGTCCCTGTGAATGCCGGCCAGCCGGTATCGCACGATATAAGGGGTCAGCCGCATAAAAGCCGACGCGCTGATGAGCCGCACTTTTTTGCGCAGGTAAAGATCCACAATGGCCTCTTCCAGCAACGGGTCGCCGGAAGAGTGGATCAGGTTCATGCCAAAGGGAAGGTCGCCCAGGCTTTTCTGAAGCTGGTCAATGGCCTTTTCCACGTCAGCGGGGGCCAGGCCGGCCGCGCCGAAAAAACCCACCATGCCGGCCCTGGCCGCGGCCTCCACCATGCGGACCGAGGTGATGCCGTTGGCCATGGCGCCGGCCACATAGGCGTAACGGATGCCGATCATCTGTTTAAAGTAAGGGTCTCCGAAATTCTCGGGCAAAAGTGGCGGCGCATACCCCAGCAGCCGGAAACCGCCTTTTTCTTCACCGGTTCCGGATGGAAAAAGCCGGGCTTCCCCATGGTGGGCCACACCTGTACAGCCGTTTAAATCCACGGCAAACACCGGCCGGGAAATCGCCCTTAAGGCAGCACAAACAGCATCCACGCCGGTTTCCGGCGGCCTGCCCTTTTCATCGTTCCACGTTCCATAGCCGGATGTTTCGGCTGAACAACGGTCAACACTCACGGTCATACTCACCCCCGCATAATCGGAATGGGCCAGATGGTTTTATCAGTCCGCCTATTCTTAAGGTTTTACCTAAATTTGTCAAGCCATTACATTGGGTCTGAATACAAAAAATCGGGAACAGAAAAGTTACCGACAGGCTGATCCAATCAAAGCCGGAACGGCCGGTTGACGGCTCGATACCGATCCTGATTTCGATTGAAACAACGGGAGAATATTTCATCGGGGATGAAATTTCTCATGGGCGTCCTTGAGGTGACGGTAGGTCACATGGGTGTAAATCTGGGTGGTGGAGATGTCGGCGTGGCCCAGCATGATCTGGACCGACCGCAGGTCGGCCCCGCCCTCCAGAAGATGGCTGGCAAAGGAATGGCGAAGGGTGTGGGGCTTGATGGTTTTACGGATGCCCGCGGCCAGCCCGTATTTTTTCAATGCCTTCCAGAACCCCTGGCGCGTCATGGGCCGGCCCCGCCAGGCCACGAAAAGATAAGGGCTGGCATAATTTTTCAGCAGATGGGGCCGGGCCTGCTGAATATAGATCTCCAGTTTTTCCTTTGCATAGGTGCCCATGGGCACCACCCGCTCCTTGGAGCCTTTGCCGAACACCCGGACAAAACAGACCTCGGTGTTCACATCCTGCACCTTCATGGCCACCAGCTCGGACACGCGAAGGCCGGCGGCATACATCAGTTCAATCATGGCCGCGTCCCGCAGGCCCCTGG
>JBMORB010000230.1:0-2355 GCA_049320925.1 Thermodesulfobacteriota bacterium
GGGATGTGCTGGACCTGGTGCAGCAGTCTCAGGCCACTCGATCGGCCCTGGAGTTTGAGGCCAGCCAGAAGGCCAAGGAAGTCCACCTGTTTCCCGGATGCGCCCCGGAGGTCCGGTAATTCACTTTTTATGGAACAGCGGGCCTGAATTATACGGGTCATGCCCGGCGCAGTTCCTCCAGGTGCTCCTTGGCAAAGGCGATGGACGGGTCGATCTGAAGGGCCATCATGTAATACTGGATCGCTTTTTCCGTGTCGCCCAGTGCCCGGTAATTGACCCCGATGTTGGCGTAATCGACGGCTGAACCGGGATTCAGGCCAATCACCTTTTCAAAGCACGCGATGGCTTTTTCATGCTCGCCGCGCTTGAAGCGGCAGAACCCCATCAGGTTGTAAATATCGGTCCGTTCATCATCCAGGGCCGCGCCTTGTTCCAGGACCTCGAGGGCATGGTCGAACCGGCCCAGTTCCTTTAACGCCACACCCATGTAGGAACAGATGCTGGACCTGTCCTGATCAGCCGGGCCCAGGGAGAGGGCCTTTTCAAAATAGTGCAGGGCGTCCTCCGGTTTATCCGATGAGAGCAGGCAATACCCCAGGTAGAACTGAAGAAAGTATTTTCCCGGAAGCAACCGGTCCATTTCTTTCAGACGGGAAATCGCCTGGTCCGGGGGGAGCGTTTCGGCCGCCAGTTTGGCGCAGAACATGGCCACGCTGGTGCCCGCGGCCCGTTCCCGGAAGTGGGCGCCCGGTATAATGGTGTAATAGGCCGGAACACCCAGTTTCGGGTGGGTGGTTTCAATAAGAAACACCTCCATGCCTTTTTTCGCGAGGGCTGACACGCACCGTTCGATTTCCACCTTTATATTGAGGTCCGACAGGTCAGGCAGGCCGGTAATGGAAACCATGGGCCCGGGGGCGGTGATGAAATCAGCCTGCCTCAGGTCTTTGAACTTGGGCAGTCCACTGGCCACATAATTGGCCCCGGTTTCAAAGTCGCCGGCCAGCTGGGCCGTTTCAGTCAATGCACGGCTCAGGGCCTTCTGCGGGTCTGGGGCCGTGCCGGCGGTCCACACGATTTCGCTTTTATCGGGAAAGGTGGCTGGATCATAGGCCAGGACCCCGACGGTGGGGATCCCCATGTCCAGCGTGAAATCGGAGAGAAAGACACGGACGCCGGCGGTCTGGTATTTTTTCAGCATGTCGATGACCACGGGGTCGGAGACCGACGCCGGGTCAATGCCCGGTACGCGGATTTTTTCGCGGCTGATCAGCGATGACACGTGGCGCTCCACCACTTCGCAGAGGCCCTGGACAATCGCCTCTTCCGCGCAGTTTCCCGCGGAAGGCCCGTTGAATTCGTTGATCATGAAAAACCAGTCAAAAGGGATCAACACATCTTCCCCCCGGGTCAGGTTGAATCCACGGGCCCCTTTGAGGGGAAGCGTCTCAAACAGGGTTTGAGCCACGGCAAGGTCACCGGACCGATCGTGCACCGATTGAGCGATCAATGAAAAAGGCATGGCCCCTGATTTCACGCGGGCGTAAGTATCGGTAAAAAAATTTTCGGGGGTGTCGGCAAAGGAGAAAAAACTGAAGCGCTCGGCCAGTTCCATCACGGCGCTGGCTTCGGCCTGGTGGGGTGTGGCGCCTTTACCCATCTGCTTGGTGGTGCGGGTGACGGCGGCAGCGTCCGGTCCGCACACGCTGAAATAGACCGGGATGCCCAGCCGACCGGTGTCAATGCGCTTTGTGGTTTTGAGAATATGGAGCCCCAGCTCCCGGGTCCTTTCCTTGAAACGGCGAACGGTCTCATCCGGAGGAAGGGTCTTATCCTGGTCCGTAGTGACGGCTTTAAAGGCGTCCTTCAATATAATGGGCGGCATGGAGGCCCGATCCTTTCAAAGACTCAGACTGCAACATCCGGGTTTAAAGTACAGTGCACGAGTTGATTCGGGTTCAGATGCAGGGCGCGGGACATGAAATCGAAAAGTTCATGACATATCCGGGTTAGAGGCGGTCACACCGGATGTCGGCCATCTGACGCTCAAATTCCTCATCCATCTGCTGGCTGTATTGTTCCAGGGTGAATTCGGCGTTGCAGGACCTGCATCGCAGATAAACGGCCCTTCAGGTGCGGTGAATCTCCACCGGGGCTTTGCATCGCAGACATCTCATTTCATTCATGACGGTTGGTTTCCTTGTGTAAAAATATGCCTATACTGATAGGGTCCGGGCCGTGTGTCAATAAAAACATGCGGCACAGGAACATATCCTGTGCCGCAAGATACCCGTTGCCGCTGAAGGGGGGCCCTGTTACCTGGTTTGTTTGGGGGCGGGATCGATCAAAAGGTGA
>JBMORB010000231.1:0-2352 GCA_049320925.1 Thermodesulfobacteriota bacterium
CTTTCCAGGCCGGCCCCTTTTTTCGCCACGATCAGGGGACCGCACCCCCGCCCCAAGGCCGCCCCGCTTCTGAGCATTTTATATCTGTTTCCCAGATGAAGCATGGCCGCGGCCGAAAGCTTGGACACGTCGAACCGGCCATTTTCCGCGTTCCGGTTCAGGTCTTCCACGTCGCTTAAGGTGATGTCAAAGGCCAGGTCGCGCCGGTCAACCAGGCCGTGGCTTAACGCGTGAAAGACAAAGGTGTCGTTGGGGCAGGGGGAGTAGGCCAGCGTAACCGTTTCAGGTTGAGGGGTCATCGCGCGTCTCCGGCCCGTTTTCTCCATGCCGTGACAAAGGCGCACACGGCAATGGCCGCGTTGGTGGCGGCCAGGGGAATGTCCCATTCCGTCCTGTCCCGGTGTCCCGCGATGTTGCTGGCGCCCCGGACCTCCAGAAAGGGGATTCCGCAGTGAAGGCAGACGTGGGCCGCGGCCGCGCCTTCCATGGCCTCCATGCAGAGGCCGAACCGGTCAAACAGGGCCTGTGCCCTGCCGTCCGTGGCGGTGATGGTGGAAACCGACCCCACGGGCCCCATGGCCACGCCGCAGCCCGTGGCCAGGGGCGCTTTACGGATGGCCCGGCAGGCCGTGTCGGCCAGCAGAATATCCGCCGGATAGCGGCCGTAAATCTTTCCGGCCGGCGTTTCCAGAACGGGAAAGGGGAGGGCCGCGATCATATCGGCGGGATTGTCCGGCTCGATCCCCAGTTGCACGTCGATCATTTCCGTGGCCACCACCACGTCCCCGCGGTTGATGCCCGCCTGTGCAAAACCGCCGCCGCAGCCGGCCTGAATCACCAAAAGGGGCCGGTTTTTCTCCAGTTCCACGGCAAGCCGCATGGCCGTGTTCACCGGTCCCGGACCGGTGACAAGCACTTTTGCCAACGTGGGGCCCAGCATGCCGTCCATCACGGGACCGTTTGTCTTCACACCGGAAAGCCGGTCGACAAGGGGCGCGGCCTCCATGCCGGTGGCGGTGGTGACGAGTATGTGATCTGTGCGCATGAATCGCTGGCCGGAAAAGTTTTGTCAGGTATGGCCCGGGGGTCATCCCGGGACCGGCTTTTTCTGATTTCATATCACGGAAGCATTGTTTCTGTCATGAAAAAAGGCTTGATAGGACCGGGCATCCCCTGTATAACAATCCCGTGAAATATCCGGGTTCAATGAGGTTTTTGCATGGTTCGTGAAAGGGATATGATGACACCGCCCTTTGATAAAAAAATTCTGTGTATCGGCGCCGGTTATGTGGGCGGTCCCACCATGGCGGTGATTGCCGACAAATGTCCACGGTACAAGGTGACGGTGGTGGATATCGATGCCGGCAAGATCGCGGCGTGGAATTCCGACAACCTGCCGGTGTACGAGCCCGGCCTTCTGGAGGCCGTTCAACGGGCAAGGGGAAAAAACCTCTTTTTTTCCACGGACGTGAGAGGCGCCATCGCCGAGGCGGAAATCATCTTTGTCAGCGTGAACACCCCCACCAAGACCTCCGGCGTGGGCGCCGGCATGGCTCCGGACCTGCGATACTGGGAAAACACGGCCCGGCAGATCCGCGAATGCGCCCGGACGCCGAAGATCGTGGTGGAAAAAAGTACGGTGCCGGTGAGGACCGCTGAAGCCATGGCCCAGATTCTGTCAACGGAAAACGGCGGTAACCGGTTTGAAGTGCTTTCCAACCCGGAATTTCTGGCCGAGGGGACGGCCATCGCCGACCTGGAAAACCCGGACCGCGTCCTTGTCGGCTCCCGGCAGACGCCTGAAGGGCTGGCAGCCAGGGACGTGCTGGTGGAGATTTACGCCAACTGGGTTCCCAGGGAGAGGATTCTGACAACCAACATCTGGAGCAGCGAAATGGCCAAGCTGGCGGCCAACGCCTTTCTGGCCCAGCGGATATCTTCCATCAACACCATCGCCAATGTCTGCGAGGTCTCCGGCGCCAATGTGCTTGAAGTCGCCAGGGCCGTGGGCATGGACCGCCGCATCGGTCCCAGGTTTTTGAATGCCGGGGTGGGGTTCGGCGGGTCCTGTTTTAAAAAAGATATTCTGAGCCTGGTCTACCTGTGCCGGGAAGCCGGCGCCGACGCAGAAGCCGATTACTGGGAAAGCGTGGTGCGCATCAACGAGCACCAGAAGGAACGGTTTGTGCGCCGCATGCTCGATGCCATGTTCCACAGCATGGCGGGCAAGCGGATCGCGCTCTTCGGATTCGCCTTCAAACCCGACACCGGCGACATTCGGGACGCGCCGGCCATTACCATCGCCCGCCGCCTGC
This sequence comes from Thermodesulfobacteriota bacterium, assembly GCA_049320925.1. Classification (GTDB taxonomy): domain Bacteria; phylum Desulfobacterota; class Desulfobacteria; order Desulfobacterales; family Desulfosudaceae; genus Desulfosudis. The sequence goes on from JBMORB010000231.1 coordinate 2,316, forward strand.
TGGAGGAGGGGGCCATGCTGGCCATCACCGATCCCAA
>JBMORB010000232.1:0-2352 GCA_049320925.1 Thermodesulfobacteriota bacterium
GTCATGCCGGGCCACGACCCGGCATCCAGTAACTGATGACCGGCACACCCTGCCGTCCGGTTGCACTGGACCCCGGCTCGGGGGCCGGGGTGACGGAGGCCGGAAAAGCCGCTTTTCGATACCGATACCGATAGCGATCCCGATTTCGATTTGGGTAAACAAATCAAAAGATGTGCCACCCTGGTTAAAACCGTTTTTGGACAACAGTGATATTCGATATCCTATCAGAATGATCACCGGCAATAGCTTCTCACCCGCTCGCCTTTCAGCCACTGCTTGACCAGGTGACTGAAGATGGTAATGTCGATCTGGTGCTTTTCCGCCAGGGGCACCAGGGTCTCGAACCGGTTGTGGGCCCGGACGGTGTCGCCGGTCAGGGCCGAAAGCTTGATGCTGCGTTTGAGCCAGTCAATGGCCTGGTCTTCATTGCCAAGGGCCACACCGCATTCGGCCATGGCGGCCAGGTCATCGGCCATGCCCCGGTAAAAGCCCTGCCGGGTGTCGGCCTCAAGCGCGGTCTTGAAAAATTCCATGGCCTCGGCGTGGCGGCCGGCCTGTTTCATGAGGTTGCCCAGGCCGGCGTTGACCGTGGCCCGGTCTGACAGGTTGTCCGGACCTGTTTTGGCCAGGGCCCTTCGCAGCAGCGCTTCCGCCTTTTCAAGCTCCCCCTGCCTGGCCAGCAGCACCCCTCGGTTGTTGAGCAGGGGCAGAAAATCAGCGGCCGGGCCAGGGGCCAGGGCATCTGCCCTGTCCAGCGCCGCTTTGGCCCCGGCGTAATCGCCGGTTTCCGTCAGCACCGCCGCCTTGTTGGCCAGGGCCTGAAACGCTCCTTTGGTATCGCCCAGCCGCTGATAGAGACCAAAGGCCTCCTCGAAAAAAGCGGCGGCGGACCCGGCATCGTTTGCGGCCCGGTACACGGTGCCCATGTTGTTCATGCACATGGCCACGCCGGCCTGGTCATCGGCCAGGGTGAACATCTCATGGGCGCGGTTTAACTCCTTGAGGGCCGATTCATTGCACCCGGCATGGTAGTCGGCCACCGCCTTCTGCACGATGTTTCTGGCCGCTGAAACCGACTCATCACCAAGGTTTACCTCGGCTTTTTTACCCGCGCAGGCCGTTGTGACAAGCATCATGGCCAGTAACACAAAAAACGCGAATCTCATGCCGACTCCTTTTTTAGGTCTTCACGGTTTTCGAAAATAGGTCAGGTCGCCTTTTTGCACGGCTTCCAGCCGGCCGTCGGCCACCAGTTGTTCGATCCGCTGACGCACCGCTGTTTCCGGCAGGCTGAGCCCGGCGGCGATGTCGGCGGCGGTCACCGGCCGGCGGGCCGTCATGGCCACGATATCGGCGTTCACGTCGCCGATACCCCGGCCCGGCCCGGCCCCCTCAAACACCATGTCCTTCTGGTGCCGCCGGTCCAGGGCAGTGTAAAACGCCTCGATCATGTCCGGCGACGCCTGTTTCACAAAAGCCTCTTCCGGGGGCCGCACCGCCGTGTTCACATAGACCACCGCCGGGTCGATCCGGTCCACCAGCGGCTTGAATGCCCTGGCGTCGGCCACGGAACCGTTGATCCCGTCCATGATGAAAATCTCCAGCCACAGCCTTCCTTTATAGACCTTCGCAAATGAAACCAGCCCCTCGACCATGGTGAAAAAATCAACGGAATGGTGAGGCCGGTTGACCGCGGCAAACATCTCCGGGTTCCACGCGTCCAGGGAAGGGATCACCATGTCCGCGGCCAGCAGGCTCTTTTGCACCTCCGGTTCGGACAGCAGCGAGCCGTTGGTCAGCACCACCACCGGAATGTCGGTGATTCTTTTTATGCCCGCGATAACCGTGCCGATGCCGCTGTTGAGCGTGGGCTCGCCGGACCCGGCAATGGTGATGCAGTCGGGCCGGTTGATCTGGGTCAGCCGCTCGAAAAGCTGGGACAGCACGATGTCGGGGTCCCGGTAGGGCTGCCGTTTGACGGTTTTGGACGCGGATTTCCCCAGCTGGCAGTAGACGCAGTCGTAGGTGCAAAGCTTGAGCGGAATCAGGTCCACGCCCAGGGAACGGCCCAGCCGACGGGAGGGCACGGGGCCGTAAATGAATGTCTTTTCGTCTGCTTCCCTCATCACGCCGCCGCCGAATAAGCTTCATCCATGCGTTTCTGAAGATAGGTGGTCAGTGCGTCGTCCGCCTCATCCATATCGAAGCAATAACCATCTTCCCCCAGCAGGCCGCCGGGGATCAGGCCCCCTCTTTCATCGGGGTCCGTTATCGTTTCGCCGTAAAAACAGACCGACAGCCACCGGTTGCCCGGGTCGTCGTCAATCACGTCCACCACGGCAAACAGCTCCC
>JBMORB010000233.1:0-2341 GCA_049320925.1 Thermodesulfobacteriota bacterium
CCCATTGATTCGATTTCGATACCGATCCCGATAGCGATTTCGATGGCAAAGATAAAAGATTGTGCCCTACCGGTTCAAGAGCGCCAGTCCCGCTTGAACCCTTGAAACCCTGAACCCTTATTTCGTCCTTGCCTCTTCCTTTAACACCCGGCGCAGGACTTTTCCCACCGGCGAGGTGGGAAGGCTCTTGCGGAACTCGATGGTGCGGGGCCGTTTGTAGCCGGCCAGCTTCTCCTTGCAGAAATCGAGAATTTCCTGCTCGGTGGCCTCCACGCCCTCCCGGAGCTGGACATAGGCCTTGACCGACTCGCCGCTGCGGGGGTCGGGCACACCCACCACGGCGGCCTGGGCCACCTTGGGATGCTGGTAAAGGACTTCCTCCACTTCCCGGGGATAGCAGTTGAACCCGCCCACCAGGATCAGGTCCTTCTTGCGGTCCGTGATGAGGATGTATCCGTTCTCATCGATGTGGCCGATGTCGCCGGTGAGAAAATAGCGCTTGCCCTCGATTTGCCGGAACACCTCTTTGTCCGCTTCGGGCCGCTGCCAGTAGCCCTTCATCACCTGGGGGCCGCACACGGCGATTTCCCCGTCCTGGCCCTGGGCCAGGACGGTGGTGCCGGTTTCCGTGTCCACGATCTTGATGTCGGTGTTGGAAATGGGAAAGCCCACGGATCCGAACTTGCGAAGCGCCTTGTCGCTGGGGTTGCCGGTGATCACCGGAGAGGTCTCGCTCAGTCCGTATCCTTCAAAGATGATGGAGCCGGTTTTGGCCTCAAAGTTTTTGGCCAGCTCCACGGGCAGGGGGGCCCCGCCGGAGGCGCAGCAGATCAGGGAACTCAGGTCGTACTGGTCCAGGAGAGGATGGTTTTCAAAGGCCGAAAAAATCGTGGGCACGCCCACGAGAATGGTGGGCCGGTAGGTCTGGACCAGCTTGAGCACTTCGGTAAAGGGCGGGTTGCCGGCCCTGGGGTCGGGCACGCAGATCAGCCGGCTGCCGCTGGCGCAGGAGGTGAGCATGCACATGGTCATGCCGAAGCTGTGATACCAGGGCAGAACCCCGATGTAGCAGTGGAAGCCGCCTTTGCGGATTTTTTCCGGCGGGGCCCCCGGTTCCTGGGAGAGATAGACCCATTCGTCCATGGCCTTGACGTCGAAAACGAAGTTGGCGTGGGTCAGTGCCGCGCCCTTGGGAACGCCGGTGGTGCCGCCGGTGTAGATGATCAGGGCCAGGTCCTCGGTGGGGTTGATGGTGATATCCGGGGCCTGGGCCGGGTAGGCGGCCATGATGTCGTCGTACATCAGATGGCCGGGCTCGTGGCTTTCGGCCTTTGGAATCTTGTTGAGCAGCGACCCCAGAATCCGTTTGACCGGCGGCAGAAAGGCCTTGACGTTGCAGATCACCACGGTTTTGACCGCGGTTTCCTGGATTGCCTGAACCGTGGTGGGGTAAAACTGGGGATGGTCCATGCAGAAGACCGCTTTGGCGCCCGAGTCCTTGAGCTGGTAGTTGAGTTCCGACGGCGTGTACAGGGGGTTGCAGGTCACGCACACGGCCCCGGCCTTGAGAATGCCAAAATAGATCTCCGGGTAATGGGGCAGGTTGGGCAGAAAAATAGCCACCCGGTCCCCCTTTTTGATGCCGTTGTCAGCCAGGAAGTTGGCCAGCCGGTCCGCGGCCGCCTTCACCTGGGTAAAGGTGCGGGTGCCGCCGCTGAAAATAGTGTACACGTTGTCGGGATAGTCCCGGGCCGCGTCGTCGAGAAAGGAAAACAGGGGATACTCGAAATCGGTGATCTCCCGGGAAACGCCTTTGGGCCAGTTGGTGGTGGGCCAGGGCTGGATACTCATGGCAGGCTCCTTTCAGTGTGTGTTAAAGGCAGCCGGAGGGCTTTGCCCGGACAGGTATGCGTGCCGCCGGCAAATTTTTTGTTATTGTAGTGATAACGCGGCCTGTTTTCAAGTATAATTACAGCCGTGGCCGCCGGGTGACCGGCCGGCGGTCATGAAAAAACCGCCCGGCAGGAAAGGTTTCGGCATGGAACAGCAACGATTCGGCAATCTGGTGTTTATTCCCGGCGGCAATGGCGGGAAATACCCGTTCTGCAACTCGCTTTATATTGATGATGAGATAAAGGGCGTCATTGATCCGGCCTCGGACGCGGATGTTTTAAAAGACATTGCCCAGGCCGGCCCCGTGGACGTGCTGATCAACAGCCACTATCACGAGGACCAGTTCGCCTTTAATTTTCTGTTTTCCCGGGCCGCCCTGTGCGTGCATGAAAAGGACGCGGCCTGCCTGGCTTCCATGGACGCGCTGCTGGCCTCCTACGGCATCAGC
>JBMORB010000234.1:0-2340 GCA_049320925.1 Thermodesulfobacteriota bacterium
AAGAAAGTGAGTTTCCATTGTCCATTTCATTAAAAACACTGGTTCGGGGATGTTCGGGGGTTGTTAATTTCGGGACCATGATCCGCTTGACGCTGGGGTCGGTGTTGCGGGCGCGGCGGACCTTTTTTATTTTCGAGGGCAGGGAATACACCTATGGCGAGGTGTATAGCCAGGCAAAGCGGTACGCGAAATTTTTTGACGCGCTGCGGTGTCAAAGCATTGGGGCCGGGCGAATGGCGGAAAACGACCGGCTGGCCCTGGCCATTTACCAGGAGAACACGCCGGAATACCTTTTTGCCTCTTTTGGCGCGGGCCTGAGCAATGCCACGCTGTTTGCCGTGAACACGGGCTTTCGCGGCAAAACCCTGGCCGGGGTGGTGGAAAAGGCAAAGGCGCTTTATCTGCTCACCGATGCCGCAGGCGCGCCGGAGGTGGAGGCGGTGCTGCCGGACCTTTCCACCCTGGGCCGGGATCATGTGCTGATCACCGGGGAGGCCGGACAAAAAAGCGCGGGCTTTGCAACCCTTGAGGCCGCTATGGCGGATACGGCCGTGAGCGGCGCGCGGGCAAAATGCCCGCCGGTTGACAATACCTGCCCGGTGCTGGTGATCTACACATCCGGCACCACGGGCCTGCCCAAGGGCGTGCCCTGCACCCATTTGAAGATGCTCGGGGCCGGGGCCGTGGTCCAGAGCGCGGTGCGGCTGACAAAAGAGGACCGGGGTTATATCTGCATGCCCCTGTTTCATTCCAATGCCTGGTATATCGGAACCCTGCCCGCCATGATCGCCGGGTCGTCGTTTGTGCTGAAAAGAAAATTTTCCGCCAGCGCCTTTGAAGCCGACATTCTTGAGCACGGCGTCACCTTCATGAACTACGTGGGCCAGCCCCTGCACTATATTCTCACGGCCCTGGAGAAAAAGTACGGTTCCGCCGAGGCCGTGGAGGCGGCCCTGGCAAATCATCCGAAAAACCGGTTCCGCATCGCCTACGGCAACGGCGCCACCGTGGTGGACCGGGAAAAGCTTAAAAAATGCCTGAACATGGAACATATTTTTGAAATCTACGGTTCCACCGAGGCGGTGATCACCACGGCCAACCGGCCGGGAGACCCGACGGACTGCGTGGGCCGGGCGCCGGCCGGCGTGGTGATTTTAAACGAGGCCGGCAAGGTCTGCGAACCGGGCGTGGTGGACAGGGACGGGCGCCTGGTCAACTATGACGCGGCCGTGGGCGAGATCTGTAAAAAAGCCGGCAAAGATAACCTGCGGTTTGGCGGATATTACGGCGACAACGCGGCCACCAGCAAAAAGTTCCGCGACGACGGGTATTTTCATTCCGGGGACCTGGGCCATGTGCGCGTGGTCAACAACCGGCGCTATCTTTATTTTAACGGCCGCACCGACGACTGGATCCGCAAGGACGGGGAGAACTTCTCCGCCGAAAGCGTGGCCGAATATGCCGCGAAAATTCCCGGCGTGGCCCTGGCCGTGGCTTATGGCGCGCCCTGCGCGGTGGCCGACGAAAAGGTGATGGTTACGGTCCAGATGCGTGAAAATGCGGCCTTTGACCCGCAGCAGGCCTTTGACGCTTTAACGGCCCAGCAGAAAACCGGGGGAATGGACCCCAAGTGGATGCCCGACTATATCCGTATCATTGACGCCTTTACCGTGACCAACACCCAGAAGATTCTGGTGCGGCCCTTCAAACAGCAGCATTTCAACCTGGAAAAGCACCCGGACATGGTGGTGTATCATCGCCAGCGCGGAGACACCGCCTATCATCGGCTGACCCCTGAGGCGTTTGCCGGTATCAAAGCGGAGTTTGAAAAAAACGGCCGGGTGGGTCTGCTTGGGTGAGGGGACTGAAGGAATGACGCACACGTTGTCACCCTGAACTTGAGCTGGGGTCCGGGGCGGCTGGAAGCCGAATGGAAGGCTGAAGCCTTCCGCTACATGAGCAAACGCCGGAAGATCGGAGAACAATGTAGGGGCGGCCTTCAGGCCGCCTGCGGCCGGATGAAAAGGTATGAAGGTCATTTTTTACTGGATGCCGGATCGGAGTCCGGCATGACGAGCGGCGGATAGTCAATTTTGCTGGATTCCGGGTCAAGCCCGGAATGACGAGCGGTAGCCGGATCGGGGTCCGGTATGACACCCACCCCGTGACCCCGGACTTGATTCAGGTCCAGAGCGGCCGGACGAAATCGATTTCAGAGGCGGGTGCGGGAAACTGGACAGTATGTTAAGGTGGAATAAAAACCATCAGGAGGCATACTGGACATGAGCACGAGAAGGAGATTTACAGCGGAGTTTAAGGCGAAAGTGGCTTTGGAGGCGC
>JBMORB010000235.1:0-2334 GCA_049320925.1 Thermodesulfobacteriota bacterium
ATCTTCCCTCGATATTGTGACAATCTCATCCATATATCGCGGCAGGTAGACCCTGAAGCTCGTCCCCATGTCCGGCTGGCTGTACACGTTGATAAAGCCGCTGTTCTGCCTGACAATGCCGTAGATGGTGGCCAGACCCAGGCCGCTGCCTTTACCGGTTTCCTTGGTGGTGAAAAAAGGTTCGAACAGGTGTGACACGGTCTCCGGGTCCATGCCGCTGCCGTCGTCACTGACGGCCAGCAGGACGTAAGACCCGGGCGTGCAGTCCGGGTGCTCGGCGCAGTAAGACGCGTCCAGATGGACGGTATCGGTCTCAATGGTGATCCGGCCCGCGCCCCTGATGGCGTCCCTGGCGTTGACGCAAAGGTTGGCCAGGATCTGGTCGATCTGGGACGGGTCCATCTTTACGCATACCGGATTCCCTCCCGGCCGCCAGACCAGGTCGATGTCCTCACCGATAAGCCGCCGCAGCATTCCCAGCGTGCTTTCCACGGTGCGGTTTAAGTCCAGCACCCGGGGGGCAACGGTCTGCTTGCGGGCAAAGGCCAGCAGCTGCCGCGTGAGGCCGGCGGAGCGGTCGGCGGCCTTTTGAATCTGTTCAAGGCTTTCGTAGAGCGGGTCGTCTTCGGCCAGGGTGCTTAAGGCCAGGGCCGCGTGGCCCAGGATGACGTTGAGCATGTTATTGAAATCGTGGGCCACGCCGCCGGCCAGCCGTCCCACGGACTCAATTTTCTGGGCCTGGAGCAGCTGGGCCTGGAGTTTCTCTTTTTCCTCGGCGGCCCGTTTGCGTTCGGTGATGTCGATACCGATGCCGGTCAGGTAAGGTTCTCCATCGATGACCAGCCGGGTGCCGGTGAAATACATGGGGATGGTGGTGCCGTCTTTTTTCTGCAGGTCGGCTTCCGCCTCTCCGGCGCCTGCCTCCATGACGGTCTGAATCCCCTTGATAATCTCTTTCAGGCTTTTTTCGTCACCCGCGAACCATTCCAGAATGTGTTTGTTGGCGATTTCTTCGGCGGTGTATCCGGACATTGTCTCGTGTCTCTTGTTCCACCGGACCAGCCGTTCACTGGAATTGTAAAGGTAGAGCATGCCGGGTACGCTGTTGAAGATCGCCTCGATAAAAGATTTTTCCCGGCGCAGTTCGTCTTCGGTCCGCTTTCGCTCGGTGATGTCCTCGTAGATGCCCAGCACCGCGAAGGGCTGACCGTTCTCGTCCACCAGCGGCACCTTGGATTTGTCCACCCACAGGCGGGTGCCATCCAACTGCTGCATGGGTTCAATGGTATGATACTGCGGGCGATTGTTCTCCAGGACTTCCCGGTCGGCCTTGCGATAGGTCTCGGCATCTTCCCGGGGCCATGGCAGATCAAAGTCGGTTTTACCGATAATCTGGCGGGGGTGCTCAAGGCCGGCGGCCCTTGCAAAGGCCCTGTTACAGCCAAGATACCGGCCTTTGGCGTCTTTCCAGAAAATGGACTGGGGCATGGTATCGATCACCCGGTTAAGCATGGTCCGGCTCTCCCGCAGGGCCGCGTCGGCCTGCCGGTGCTCGGTGACGTCCTGGATCAGGCCAAGGAATTTTGAATGGGGGCCGGGACCTTCCCAGTGAAGGATGGGGGTGTTTCTGACCCACCGGGTTTGTCCGTCTTTGCGCACAAAGCGGTGCTCCACGGGAACCGCTTCCTTCCCGGCCGCGGCCGCTTCCATCATCCGGCTCACCCGTTTCCGGTCCCCGGCCGGTAGGCGGCTTAACCAGAGAAGGGGGTCTTTTTTGAATTCGTCCGGCAAAAAGCCCGTCACCGCCTCGCAGCCGGCGCCGTGTGTCGTGGCCGCAATCTCCCCGTTTTCGATGCGCACCGTGTAAACATAATCCCGGATTGTATCGGTATTCAGTTCGTCGTCCTTCATGGGATGCCTCTCACGGCGGTGCCTGGCCGTTTTCAGTTCTTCCCGGAATCTGAAACACTGTCAATCCGGAGCAGTATGACGGTTCCCGCCTTTTCAGTAGAGATATGGAACCGAAGCGTTTTGATCCCGTCTTTCGTTTTTATGCGCTGGAAAGCGGGGACATTTTTATATCCATGGCCCGTGGCAAGGGTGTCCATGACGATATTCCGGATGGCGCAGGTCGTGCAGTGAACGGTGTGGCCGCACCCGTCTTCCCCGGCGGCATAGGCGCATTCAAACGTGTCTCCCCCCAGTGTGTTGGCGATGTCTTCCAGGTTTTTCCCGAGCATTATCAGCCCGCTCTGGTTGGCGCCCTTGACGACCCCCTCCCCATCGATGACAAAAACCGGTTCCTGCACGAAATCCAGTATTTCTTTGGCGGTC
>JBMORB010000236.1:0-2307 GCA_049320925.1 Thermodesulfobacteriota bacterium
TAAAGGGGGTAAACACGCTAGCCAATGCCGTGAAGGTAACCCTGGGCCCCAAGGGCAATAATGTGGTTCTGGAAAAGTCGTTCGGTTCGCCCACGGTGACAAAAGACGGCGTGTCCGTGGCCAAGGAAGTGGAGGTCACCGACAAGTTTGAAAACATGGGCGCCATGATGGTGCGCCAGGTGGCCAGCAAGACCAGTGACGTGGCCGGCGACGGAACCACCACGGCCACGGTTCTGGCCCAGGCCATTTTCAACGAAGGCCAGAAACTGGTGGCATCGGGTATCAACCCCATGCCCTTGAAGCGCGGCATCGACAAGGGGGTCGAGGCCGTGGTGGCCCAGTTAAAGAAGATCGCCAAGCCCATCAAGGACAAAAAAGAAATTACCCAGGTGGGCGCCATCTCGGCCAACAACGACGAGTCCATCGGCAAGATCATTTCCGAAGCCATGGACCGGGTGGGCAAGGAAGGCGTTATCACCGTTGAAGAGGCCAAGAGCATGGAGACCACCCTTGAGGTGGTGGAAGGCATGCAGTTCGACCGGGGATATCTTTCCCCCTATTTTGTGACCAACGCGGAAAAGATGATCGCTGAGTTAAAGGACGCCCTGATTCTGATCTGCGAAAAGAAAATCGCCAACCTGAAGGAGTTTTTGCCCATTCTGGAAAAAAGCGCCCAGTCCGGAAGGCCCCTTCTGGTCATTGCCGAAGACATAGAGGGCGAGGCCCTGGCCACCCTGATTGTCAACAAACTGAGAGGCTCTTTGAAGGTGGCGGCGGTCAAGGCTCCCGGGTTCGGGGACCGGCGCAAGGAGATGCTTCAGGATATCGCCACCCTGACCGGCGGCGAAGTGATCTCCGAAGCCACGGGCACCAAGCTTGAAACCGTCACCATGGCCAGCCTGGGTCAGTGCAAGAGCGTGCGCATCGACAAGGACAACACCGTTATCGTGGACGGGGCCGGCAGCCGCAAGGACGTGGACGCCCGCATCAAACAGATCCGCGCCCAGATCGAGGAAACCACCTCCGACTACGACCGTGAAAAATTGCAGGAACGGCTGGCCAAGCTGGTGGGCGGCGTGGCCGTGCTCCATGTGGGCGCCGCCACCGAGACCGAGATGAAGGAGAAAAAGGCCAGGGTCGAGGACGCGTTGAACTCCACCCGGGCCGCCGTGGAAGAGGGCATTGTGCCCGGCGGCGGCGTGGCCCTGGTGCGCTGCATTCCGGCCTTAAACAAGGTGGACGCCCCCGGCGAGGAACAGTACGGCATTCAGATTCTGCGCCGGGCACTGGAAGAGCCGCTGCGTCAGATCGCGGCCAACGCCGGTCATGACGGCAGCATCGTGATCGCCAGAGTCAGGGACGGCAAGGACGATTTCGGGTTTAACGCGGCCACCGAGGAATATGAAAACCTGGTGGCTTCCGGCGTGGTGGACCCGGCCAAGGTGGTGCGGTCGGCCCTTCAGAACGCGGCCTCTGTTTCCGGCCTGATGCTGACCACCGAAGCCATGATCGCGGAAAAGCCCAAAAAGCCCAAGGGCGGTGCCACTCCCCCCGCCGATTATGATGACGATATGTAAGATATCGGCGGCGTCTTTATATATGCGGTAGCATTCAGGGGCGGCTTTCTGGCCGCCCCTGAATGTTTTTAAAGAAACACCCGGGATGCCGGGTCAACAGAATGCCGCGGGCATGATAAATGACGGATTTTGGGCGCCGGAGAGAGAATATTTCGGGATTGCGCTTTATTGAAAAATCCTGTACCAAGAAACAGGATGGCGCCGGTCAGTCCGCTTATTTCATGGGACGTCCGGATAGCCGGTGGCAACAGGAATAAACAGATTATTCGACAGATTGTATGAATTTTGAGGCAGGACGATGAAAACAGGTCGCAGAATGGTGCTGGTGAGTGTATGTCTGGTCTGGGTCGCCATGTGGGGCGGCGCAATGGCGCAGGAGGGGAAAACGTCAACTGGAGCGGATGAGGTTTTAAACCGGCTGGAGGTCCGCTACGACTGCGACACGTTTTCCGCGAATTTCTTTCAGACGTCCGTTCTCAAGGCCATGGACATCACGGACACGGCCGAGGGGGCCGTGCAGTTCAAGCGGCCCAAGCGGTTCCGGTGGGTTTATGAGAAACCGGAAAGGCAGCACATTATCTCGGACGGCAGACACCTGTGGATTTTCAAGCCCGATGAAAATCAGGTGACCGTGGGCGATGCCCCCACGCTTTTCGGTGACGGCCGGGGCGCGAGTTTCTTTGCGGACATGAAAAGCCTGCGGACCGATTTTACGGCAACGCTCGCCCCG
>JBMORB010000237.1:0-3435 GCA_049320925.1 Thermodesulfobacteriota bacterium
TAAACACATAGATAAGCTAAACCAATGGCCAATGCGCCAACGTTACAGCCAAGAGCAATGGAAGAGATCGCGCTGGGTCCCGCCAGAACAAATCTCAAGTATTGGCGTCTGCATATTAGCCGATTGATTTTATTGCCTTTCAAGTATCGCTATTGTACAGTGATGGCAAGAATTGGCGAGGTTGAGAGATGGAAAGCAAGGTAACCACCAAGCAAGAGTTGATTAAACGCATCCTGGAGCAACGGGAGCGGCTTTCATTTTTTGGCGTCTCAAGTATCGGGCTGTTTGGGTCTTTTGTACGAGACGAACAGACCGATTCAAGCGACGTCGATATCATCGTTGAATTTAGTCCTGAAAACCATACCTTTGATAATTTCATGGAAGTTTCTTTCCTGCTTGAAGATACTTTGGGACGAAAAGTCGAAGTCGTTACTCCAGAAGGCCTCAGCCCACACATCGGCCCCCATATTTTAAAGGAGATGGAGCGTGTCCCTGTCGCCGCCTGAATATATTCGGCATATGCTGGATGAAATCGATTACATTCTGAACCGGATTTCAGGCCTTGGTTACGAATCTTTTATCAGAGATGAAACGCTCAAGAGGGCCTTTGTCCGAAGTATCGAGGTTGTCGGCGAAGCTTCGAAAAAACTGCCGGAAGATATCAGGGCCATGCAGCCGGATATTGAATGGCGAAAGGTCTCTGGAATAAGAGACAGGTTGATTCACGACTATTTCGGTGTTGACTACAGGATTGTCTGGGATGTTGCTTCAAACAAGCTGCCTGATCTCCGCATAAAACTTCACGAGCTGCTCAAGCGACTCCAATAACGGCAGCCACCGCACGAATAAATCGACGGAGCTTTTCATTAACCCGTCCAGGCCCCCAACCACAATATTGATGTCAGCATGTTGCATAAACCCAGATAACAAAAGGAGGCAACAATATGGATACAGACAGCAAGCATCCGGTAATGGGATCCACGGTTCGCGGCGGAATGTCGAACCGGGACTGGTGGCCGAACCAGGTGAACCTGGACATTCTGCACCAGCACTCGAACAAGAGCAATCCCATGGGCGAGGGCTTTAATTACGCAAAGGAGTTCAAGAAACTCAATCTTGCGGCGGTAAAAAAGGACCTTTACGCCCTGATGACCGACTCGCAGGAGTGGTGGCCGGCGGATTACGGCCATTACGGCGGGCTTTTTATCCGCATGGCCTGGCACAGCGCCGGCACCTACCGCATGGGCGACGGCCGGGGCGGCGCGGGTTCCGGCAGTCAGCGGCTGGCGCCGCTTAACAGCTGGCCGGACAATGCCAACCTGGACAAGGCCCGGCGCCTGCTGTGGCCCATCAAAAAGAAATACGGCAAGAAGATCTCCTGGGCTGACCTGATGATTCTGGCCGGTAACTGCGCGCTGGAGTCCATGGGGTTCAAGACGTTCGGCTTTGGCGGCGGCCGAGAGGATGTGTGGGAACCGGAGGCGGACATCAACTGGGGCACCGAGACCGAGTGGCTGGGCGACAAGCGCTATTCCGGCGACCGGGAGCTGGACAATCCCCTGGCCGCCGTGCAGATGGGCCTGATTTACGTGAACCCGGAAGGCCCCAACGGCAACCCGGACCCGGTGGCATCGGGCCGGGACGTGATTGAGACCTTTGCCCGCATGGCCATGGACCCGGAGGAGACCGTGGCCCTGGTGGCCGGTGGCCACACCTTCGGCAAGTGCCATGGCGCTGGCCCGGCTTCCAATGTGGGGCCGGAGCCTGAGGCCGCGCCCATCGAGGAACAGGGGCTGGGCTGGAAAAGCGGCTTCGGCGCCGGCAAGGGCGGCGACACCATCACCAGCGGCATCGAGGGCGCCTGGAAGCCGTACCCCACCCGGTGGGACATGGGTTATCTGAAGGTGCTGTTCAAATACGAGTGGGAACTGGTCAAGAGCCCGGCCGGCGCCAACCAGTGGCTGGCAAAGGACGTGGCTGAAGAAGACATGGTGATCGACGCCCATGACCCGTCGAAAAAGCACCGGCCCATGATGACCACGGCCGACCTGTCGCTGCGCTTTGACCCGGTTCTCGGGCCGATTGCAAAACGGTTCAGCCAGAATCCCAAAGCCTTTGCCGACGCCTTTGCGCGGGCGTGGTTCAAGCTGACCCACCGCGACATGGGCCCCCGTTCGCGCTATCTCGGCCCGGAGGTCCCGAAACAGGATCTGATCTGGCAGGACCCGGTGCCCGCCGTGAATCACAAGCTGATCGGCGCAAAAGAGATCGCGGACCTGAAGCGCAAAATCCTGGCCTCGGGCCTGGCGGTCTCCCAACTGGTTTACACGGCATGGTCCTCGGCCGCCACGTTCCGCGGATCAGACAAGCGGGGAGGGGCCAACGGGGCCCGCATTCGGCTGGCGCCGCAAAAGGACTGGGAAGTCAACCAGCCGGCCCAGTTGAAAAACGTGCTGGCAAAGCTTGAGAAAATCCGAAAGGCCTTCAACGCCGCCCAGTCCGGCGGCAAAAAGGTGTCCCTGGCCGACCTGATCGTCCTTGGCGGGTGCGCCGCTGTCGAACAGGCGGCCAAAAACGCCGGGTATAAAGTGACGGTGCCTTTTAAGCCGGGGCGCACGGACGCATCCCAGAAACAGACCGACGCGGCGTCGTTTGCCGTGCTCGAGCCGGTGGCCGACGGGTTCCGTAACTATCTCAAGGCAAAATACAGCGTTCCCACCGAGGCACTGCTGGTGGACAAGGCCCAGCTGCTGACCCTGACCGCGCCGGAGATGACGGTGCTGGTGGGTGGCATGCGGGTGCTGAACGCTAATTACGGGCAGTCTCCGCACGGCGTGTTTACTCAGCGGCCGGAGACCCTGACCAATGACTTTTTTGTCAACCTGCTGGACATGGGAACGGTGTGGAAGCCGACCGCGGCCGACAACTGCGTGTTTGAGGGCCGGGACCGGCAAACCGGCAAACTCAAGTGGACCGGTACCCGGGTTGATCTTGTCTTTGGGTCGAATTCCCGGCTTCGGGCCATTGCCGAAGTCTATGCCTGCGAGGACGGCGGTGAAAAATTTGTAAACGATTTTGTGGCCGCCTGGAACAAGGTGATGAACGCGGACCGGTTTGACCTTGCCTGATGGTGGCAGAAGGCCATTTATATTCTGGATTCCGGCTCGGGGGCCGGAATGACGGAATGTGGTAGAAGGCCATTTATATACTGGATTCCGGCTCCCCGGATCAAGTCCGGGGCAGGCCTGGCCGGAGTGACGGAATAAGGTGTGAGGGCAATTGGGTTCTGGATTACCCGGCCAAGCCGGGTAATGACGCATACGCAGGTGTCATCGCCCGGCTTGTCCGGGCGATCCATGGTAAGATCGGATTTGTCCCTCATCAATATGGCATGGGGCGGTGTTTTGCGCCGCCCCATGCTTTTGCCCTTTGTAG
>JBMORB010000237.1:3535-17489 GCA_049320925.1 Thermodesulfobacteriota bacterium
GTAATGACGCATACGCAGGTGTCATCGCCCGGCTTGTCCGGGCGATCCATGGTAAGATCGGATTTGTCCCTCATCAATATGGCATGGGGCGGTGTTTTGCGCCGCCCCATGCTTTTGCCCTTTGTAGAGTAAAAGAAGAGGATCTCTGAAAATTAAAATTCACCGCAGAGACGCAAAGGACGCAAAAAAAATATGGACGCTTTCGCGTAAAACAGAGATCGCCTTTCCGCGAAACGAAACATACCCCTTTGCGCTCTTTGCGCCTTTGCGGTGCAAAAAAAAGAAGCCTTCAAATTTTTAGAGATCCCTTTAAGATGGAAGGATGGGGATGCAGATTATTATCGGGGTTCTGGTTGTTCTGGTGCTGGCGCTGTCGGTGCTTCTGGCATGGTCTTTTGTCCGCACGGCCGGCGGGTGCCGGTGTGAACTTTCGTTTTATGACAAGGACCGGTGCGGTCAGCCGGGTGTTGCCGTGCGGCGGCGGTATCAGGGGCTGGGCCACATGCTTTACCGGCTGTGGGACACCCTGCGCTACGGATATCCACTGGCACGGGTGTATGGGTTCCGGTCGCTTTCGCCGGGCTTTCGTGAAAAGATCATGCTGGTCACGGCCCGGACCAACAGTTGCCGTCACTGAGTGGCCGCCCATCAGCGGTTCGGTCGAATCGCGGGACTTTCTGATGAAGAGATGAAGGACCTGGTGGATCTGTCGCCGGACCGGTTTGACCGCCGGGAGTGGGTGGCCCTGCAATGGGTGAAAACCTACCTGCTGTATGAAGGCGCGGTGCCGGATTTTGCCCTGGCCGCTGAATTTGAAAGCCTGTTTTCCGACCGGGACCGGGTGGAGATTTTTGCCGTTTTCAAGCTGATGCTGTTTTTTAACATGCTGATGAATACCGTCCGGAAGTAGGACGGGACGGGTCAGCCGCCATGGGCCCTGGCAAAAATGTCGGCCATGCGGCCGGCCAGTCGCCGGGTGTGGGCGCGGATTTGGTCGTCGCTCCGGCCGGGGTAGCGGGCATAGCTGATCATGATGCCGTTTAACGCGGCAAACAGGGCGTGGGCCGAAACCCGTGAATCCGCTCCGGCACCGGTTTTTTTGAGAGCGGTTTCCAGCCGGTCCAGCAGGGTCCGCATGGTGTTGTTGAGTTTTTCCGTTGCGCCGGGCGAAAGGTCGCCGCCCAGCATGAAGTGGCTCATGATCTGGTAAAAGGGAATGTGGCTGTAAAGGTAGTCCACATAAAGGACGCACAGGTCATGCAGGGTAGGGGGCTTTTTCCCGGCATGGCTGGAAAGCAGGGGCTCAATCTCCCGGGCGTGTTTTAAAAAAATATCAAAGAAAAGCTCGTCCAGGCTGGCGTAATAGTTATAGATGGTGCCCACCGCCACCTCGGCCTGTCTGGCGATCTCCCGCACCGTGACCTGCCGGAAGTCCTTTTCCGCGAAAAGCCTGCACGCGGCGTCCATGATCAATGTTCGCCGGGCGTCCCGCTCGTTTTCCCGCAGGGCCGCCAGGCCCCGCAAAGCCGGTTGTGCCATGTTTTTGTCCTCACTCTGGCCCTCTCCCGTGGGGAGAGGGGGAACAGGTTCCAGTCGGTTCAAGTGTTGATGGGTGGCACGGGCAAATCCGCGAACAGCGGATTGCCCGTGGGGTTTCCCGAAAATCAAACCGAGCACGGGCAAGCTGACGCTTCGCCCGTGGCACCCGGTTCTGTGCCGTCACTCCGGCCGCCGAGCCGGAGTCCAGCATACAAATGATTCCATGCCGCAGTAAGAAGGAATCCTGCCAATTTTACAATGGATTGCCCGGTCAAGCCGGGCAATGACGGTGTGGCAGGTGGTCAATTTTACGCTGGATTGTCCGGTCCGTAATCCCGGTCACTGCCCCGGGACGGGCAATGACAAATGCGGAACCCGGTCAATTTTATCCAAACGGCCGGGCTCCGTTTTTAGCCCATTAACGTCCATTCTCCTATTTGCCCCCGGCCTCGTGGACCCGCATCATGTCTTCATCGTTAAAGCACCGCTCGGCCTCGTCCGGGTTGGCGGCGTCGTTTTCCATCATTCGCTTGTCGTAGGCCGGGTCGAGCACCTCGTTGTAGTATTCATGCTGAATCAGCAGGTTCATGATCTCGTTGGTGCCGGTCCAGATCATGGCCAGCCGGGTGTCCCGCAGGGCCCGCTCAATGGGGTAGACATCGGTGTAGCCGATGCCGCCCATGATCTGCATGGCGTTGTTGACGATTTTCCAGGCCGATTCCGTGGCAAACCGTTTGGCCTCGCTCACCAGCCGCCGCACGTTGGGATAGTTGTTGTCCACGGCCTTGGCCGCGATGTAGCACAGGCCCCGGGCCGCGTCCAGCTGCATGATGGAGTCGGCCACCAGGAAGTTGACCGCCTGGTATTTGCGGATCTCCTTGCCGAATGCCCGGCGACGGTTGGAGTAGCGCACGGCAAGGTCCAGGCCGGCCCAGGCGCAGAGGCTGCCGCCGGCCGAGGTCATGCGCTCGGGAATCATCATCTGGTGAAAGCACAGGGCCCCGCCGTGAAGCTCGCCGATGAGATTTTCCCTGGGCACTTTAACGTCCCGGAACACCAGCCGGCCGGTGCCGCCGCCCCGGCATCCCATGAGGCCGTAGAGATATTCCACCTCAACGCCGGGCCCCTTGTCCACGATGAGCAGGGAAAGGCGGCCGTATTTGTGGGCATTGGGATCAAAGTTGGTGCGGCAGTAGACAATAAAAAAGTCGGCGCCCTCAGCCCCCACCACGAACCGCTTCTGGCCGTTTAAGATAAAGTGGTCGCCTTTGAGGTCGGCCCGGGTCATGGCGCCGAAAAAGTCGGATCCGCCCCTGGGCTCGGTCAGGGCCTCGGCCGCAATCAATTTGCCCTGAAGATAGGGCACCAGGTATTTCTGCTTCTGCTCCTCGGTGCCGAACACGTTAAGGGCCTCGCCCACGATGGAGGGCATGGAGTAGGCGCATCCCAGGGCAATGCCCAGACACCCGATCTCCTCAAGCACCGCGACTTCGGCGGTCCAGCCCAGGCCCCGGCCCCCGTACTGTTTGGGAAACCGGACCCCGATGAGGTTTCTTTCGGCCAGCTTTTCCACAAACTCCCGGGGGTAGGTGATCTCGTTTTTGTCCATGGCGCGCAGAAAATCGCTGGAAATCTCTTCACGCACAAAGGTCCTGGCCTCTTTTTTGAGTTCCCGTTCTTCCGGGGTCAGCAGAAAGTCGTACATGGCGTCTCCTTCGGGCAGGGTGCCCGGCAAAAATTATGGTTGTGACAGGCGGATATGAGCTTTGCTCTACATTATGAACATTGCTCATGTGTGTCAAGAAAAAAGTCGCCTGATCAAATCGAAATCGGGATCGGGATTGAAATCGGTATCGAAATAAGCGAGCCGCCGATTCTGATTTCAACAGCGATCTGGATGGGGAAAAAAAAGGAAAGGCCCGCGTACTTGGCGGGCCTTTCCTTTTACAAAAGAGCCTCTCCGGCAAAGAGGCCTTGGGGGAGTTGTTTAATATTCATACCCCACGCTGACGAAGTATGAACTGCCGGCGCCGGGGTACCGGCCGTAAAGATAGGCGCCGGTGCCGTCGGTAAAGGTGCCCACGTAGGTGTCGTATTCCTCGTCCAGCAGATTATCGGCCCGCAGGGTGATGAGCCAGTGGTCGGCCAGCCGCTGTTCCACCCTGGCGTCCAGGGTAACGTATCCATCCAGGCTGTCCGTGGGCACGGAGTCCCAACTGGAGCGGTAGTAATCCCGGCTGCCCACGTACCGGCAGGTCAGGGCCGTGGTCAGGCCGAAGTCAAACCGGTATAATCCGCCGGCCTTGACCCGGTGCCGGGCCAGGTACTGGCCGGGCCGCTCCACGGTTTGCAGGGTGTCGGTGGTTGATGTGTAGGTGTAGCAGACCTCGGCCTCATACGCCTCGTCCGGCTGAACCCTGACGCCTGCTTCCCATCCATGACCTTTGCTGGTGTTGAGGTTGGTGGGGGTCCACTTGTCGCCATACGGGCCGGGAAAGGCCGGATTGGGCGCCCAGTCGATCTTGTCCTTGATGTCCCACTGGAAGGCCGAGGCGGTCACCAGCACGGCATTGCGGGCAAGGCCCTGCTCGATGGTCACGTCTGTGTGCCACCCGGTTTGAGGTTTTAAGTTCGGGTTGCCCCGGACAAAATCATCTTCCGGCCAGAACAGGTCGTTGGGCGTGGGGGCCTTGAAATACTTGCCGTGGCTGAACTTTACCGCCGTGTCCGGGGTGGGATTGAACACCAGACCGTAACGGGGCAAGGTTTCCCGGCCAAAGGTGGAGTGGTTTTCTTCCCGGGCCCCGGCCAGAAACTTGACGTATTGGCTGGGCCGGTATTGCACTTCGCCAAAATAGCTTTTCGTGTGAATCTTGGCATCGCTGGTATCCACGGGAACAGTGGGGTCTGTCGCGCCGGCGGCGTTGAGGTAAGACTGCTCGGTTTCCCAGTCATAATCCTTGTAGTCGCCGCCCAGCAGCAGGGTCAACCCTTCGGCCGGACGAAGGTCAAGGTGGCTTTCAATGCCGGTTGTGGTGTTGTAAACCCATGTTTCATAGCCGGTGCCGGCCGCGTGGAACCACGAGGTGTCGTTGTAGCGCGCATAGTGGCGGGTCTCGTTGTCCGCGTAAAAGGGCTTGATGCTGAACGCCAGCCAGTCTGAGGGCCGGACCTGAATATCCAGGGCGCCATTGTAATTGGTGTCGCTGCCCCGGTCCACCAGGCTGGCCGAATCGCTGTTGTAAAGCGCCGGGCTTCCCACGTAAGCGGTGCCGGCCGGGGGGACGATCCCCGGAACGCCGAAATCCCGGTCCACCACGCTGCCGTAAAGTGAGATGTCCAGCCGGTCCTCCCTGTCCAGCAGCAGGAGGAGCGAGGCGTCCTGCTGTTCCAGGTCGCCGTTGTCCCGCTGGCCGTCGGTTTCCTGGTGCTGGGCCGTGAGGTAATAGCCGAAATCGCCGATATACTGCCCGTGTTCGGCGGCAATATTGTAGGCATTGTCCGTGCCGTAGCCGGCCGATACCCCCAGGTCCATTTTGTCCCGTTCCGGCCGCTTGGTGATGATATTCACGGTGCCGGCCATGGCGCCGGAGCCGTAGAGGGTGGAGCCGGACCCTTTGACGATTTCAATCTTTTCAATGTTGCTCAAAGGGATGGTGCCGATGTCCGCCGATCCTAGGGAAGGGGAGTTGGTGTTGATGCCGTTGACTAGCACCTGGACCTCGGTGTCGCTCATGCCCCGGATCTGAAGGGACTGGCCGGCTCCGCCGTAATTGCCCAGGGTCCGGAAATCGACTCCCGGTTTGTTGGCCAGCAGGTCTCCCAGGGTTGCCGCCGGCGCCGCTTCGATCTCCGTATCATCGACGAGGACCACGGCGTTGGGCACATCCTTGCGGGTCTCCTCGGTCTTGGTGGCCGTGACCACGATTTCATCCAGCACGGCGGTGGGTTGAGCTTTTTGTGTTTCGGCCAGGGCGCTGACGCCGGTGGTCATATAAACCACAATCCCCGCAAAAAGCAGGGCACGAATTTTCGATTTCATTTTTCCTCCTTGTAAAGTCGTCGCTATTTGCAGATTCTCAGGTACGGTCTGCGGGAAACAGTCTCGCCCGCGGTTTTGTCCACGGCCATCAGGCAGATAAAGCGCTGCATGCCTTTTGCCGTCAGTTTCCACCACGCGTCCATGACGTCAAAATGCTTCTGGCCATGGGAAACCACCTCCACCCGGTCGGCATTGTGGGATTTTTTCACCGCCGCGATGATCTCCGGCTCCCGGTCGGGATTGAAGTTCTCCCCCAGCATGTAGACAATGGCTCCGGTCCTCAAATGGAATCACCTCCTTTTCCACCGGGCCCGGGCAAAAAAAATCCCGGACCAAAACAGGTTGTTTCGATCCGGGATTTCCCTTTTTTATCCGCGACGATCACCAGCGTCCCGTTGCCACGCAAGGACATGCTTTTGTTGCTCAGGCAGGTCTTCTGGCTTTCGGATTGTCCTAGTTTCCGCGCCTTCCCATTCCTCGCGGAACAGTGGCAGTGTCGCGGATTTCGTACCCGATCACAGCGGCGGGCCCGCCCCCGATTTTAACGGGGTTCCCTTTTTATCTTCACACAAGAACCTGAACAGAACTGTTTTTACTTTTAGCCAAGGGGGGGGCGGATGTCAAGAGGAAAAATGGGGCAGGGAAAGGAAAAAAAGCAGGGATTAAGGAATCAAAGGGTTGATGGCTCAAAGAGCCAAGGGAGCGAGTGACCTGTCGGAGGCGCCTTACCCGGCGGTCATTGTTGTCCAAAAACGGTTTTAACCATGGCGTCATATCTTTTGCTTCGTTTATCCAGATCGAAATCGGTATCGCTATCGGGATCGGCAGCGAAATCGAATTTAATGTACGGTGGGCTTTTAAAAAATTTTTTCTCTTTTCTTTATGCGTGTACTTTTCTTGCCGCCAAGAAAAGGACCAAAAGAATCGCGCCCCGCGGCTTGGCCTTCGGCTTTCCTCGCGCAAGCGGTTTTTTCGGCGCGGGCAGGAACTCGCCCGCCTGCGGCGGGCTCAAACAGCCTGCCCGCTTGTTTTCCGAAAAACCGCTTGCGCTCGGCTGCGCCGCAAAGGGCGAAAACGGTCATTGACGCCCATGCTGAATTTTAAAACCCCTTTCCATGGGGGAACCTTGTTTTTGATTTTATTTTCGAAATTTGTAAATTCAGATGGTTATAAACACAAAACTCCCTTTAAAAGTTGATTTTGGAGAATAATACCCGACGGTTGTTTTTCGATTAAGAGTAAGAGCAAGAGTAAGATTACGAGCAAGATAGGGGGATAAGGTTATCAGGAACCGACCGGTTTCTGTTGATGGATCACGGCGTCGGGCTTGCGAAGGTAGACCGGGGCAAAGGCGTCCAGGTCCTCGGCCTGGTCCTGCGCAAGGCGTTGGGCGCCCAGCCAGGCAACAACACCGGGGTCGATGGCGTTCTGAAAGGGCGGGGCAAACCGGGCGTTTTCCCTCACCGCGGCGGCAATGGCCGGACCGCAGACCTCCACGCCGGTGCCCGTAAAGATGCAGGGCTCGCTGATATCGGCCACGGCCTTCTCCGGGGCCAGCACGGCTTCAGGGGCCAGGACGGTGATGGCGCCGTTGTCAAACCGGTAGCGGCAGGTATAAACTTCGCCCTTGCGGGCGTCGATCAGCGGGCAGACCATCAGGGGACTCCGGGCAAAGGGCCAGGCCAGGGCCTCCAGCGTCGAGATGCCGGCCACGGGTTTGCCGAGGGCGGCGGCCAGCCCCTTGATGGTGCCGATGCTGATGCGCAGGCCGGTAAAACTTCCCGGACCCCGGGTCACGGCAAATCCGTCCAGATCCTTTACGGTCAGGCCCGCGTTTTTAAGGGTGTCGTCAATGACTTGAAGCAGGTGCCGCGAATGGGTCACGGTGCTGACAATGGTGGTCCGGGCGATAATGACCGGCCCGTCGGCCACGGCAACCCCGCAGCTGATGGTGGCGGTGTCAACGGAAAGAAGTTTCATTTTTTTCCGGTTCTGGCCTTTTTACGTCCGGCAGAGGCTTTATTGACGGGCTTTTTCCCGGCGGCCTTCTTTTTAGGCGCCGCGTTTTTCCCGGTCGCCTTTTTCTTTGGTGGCCGTTCAAAGGCCAGGTCGATCACCTTGTCCATGCTGTCGGTAAAGACAAACTCGATCTTACGCCGGATGTGGTTGGGGATTTCGGAGACTTCTTTTCTGTTTTTTTCCGGCACCAGGATGGTTTTGATGCCGGCCCGCAGGGCGCCCAGGGTCTTTTCCTTGATGCCGCCGATGGGCAATACCCGGCCCCGCAGGGTGATTTCACCGGTCATGGCCACAACGTTTTTCACCGGCGCGCCGGTGAGGGCCGATATCAGTGCCGTGGCCATGGCCACGCCGGCCGAAGGCCCGTCCTTGGGAATGGCGCCCGCCGGCACGTGAATGTGCACGTCGGTATTTTCCAGGTCGTTGGGACGCAGGCCGAACCGTTTCATGTGGGCCTTGGCATAGCTCAGCGCGGCCCGGGCCGATTCCTGCATCACCTCTCCCAGCTGGCCGGTGAGAATCAGCTCCCCCTTGCCGGCAAACAGGGAGGCTTCCACGTACATGGCCTCGCCGCCGCTCTGGGTCCAGGCCAGACCGGTGGAAAGGCCCACCTGGCTTTCTTCCTGATCCAGTTCGGGAATGAACTTGGGCACACCCAGGTATTTTTCAAGGGTGCTGACCGCTATCATGTGCTTTTTGCGGTTGCCCTCGGCGATGCTGCGGGCCACCTTGCGGCAGACGGTGGCCAGCTCCCGCTCCAGGTTGCGCAGGCCCGATTCCGAGGTGTACTGGTTGATGATCACCGACAGGGCCTGGCGGCTGATGGAGATGTCTCCTTTTCTCAGGCCGTTTTCCTTGATCTGGCGGGGGATCAGGTACCTTTCCGCGATGAGTACTTTTTCATCCTCGCTGTAGCCGGGAATATTGATAATCTCCATGCGGTCGTACAGGGCCGAGGGGATGGTGTCCGGCTGGTTGGCCGTGAGAATAAAAAGCACCTTGGACAGGTCAAAGGAGAGGTTCAGGTAGTGGTCGCTGAAGGCGGTGTTCTGCTCCGGGTCCAGGGCCTCCAGCAGGGCCGCCGACGGGTCGCCCCGAAAGTCGTTGCCCATCTTGTCGATTTCATCCATGACAAACACGGGGTTGGATGTGCCGCACTGTTTGAGCCCCTGAATGATGCGGCCCGGCATGGCGCCGATGTAAGTGCGGCGGTGGCCCCGGATTTCGGCCTCGTCCCGCACCCCGCCCAGGGAGATGCGCACGAACTTGCGGCCCATGGCCCGGGCAATGGATTTGCCCAGGGAGGTCTTGCCCACGCCCGGCGCGCCGATGAAACAGAGGATCGGCCCCTTCATTTCCGGGTTGAGCTTGCGCACGCTTAGGTATTCCAGAATGCGGTCCTTGACCTTTTCCAGGCCGTAGTGGTCGTCATTGAGTATTTTCTGGGCCTTTTTGATATCCAGCAGGTCCTTGGAAAAATTGCTCCACGGCATTTCCACCAGCCAGTCGAGGTAGGTGCGGACAATGGCGGCCTCCGAGGAGTCGGGGTGCATCTGGCCCAGGCGCTTGAGCTGCCTGTCCGCCTCTTTTCTGGCCTCCTTGGGCATGCGGGCTTTCTTGATCTTGCGCTCGTACTCGTCCATTTCCTGGGAGCGCTCGTCGCTCTCTCCCAGTTCCTTGTGAATGGCCCGCATCTGCTCCCGCAGATAGTAGTCCCGCTGGGACTTGGAGATTTCATCCTTCACGTTGGAGTGAATCTTGGCCTGAACCGTGGAAAGGTGAATTTCCTTGGACAGCACCTCGCTGATTCTTTTGAGCCGGGTCAGGGGGTCGGCCAGTTCCAGAATCTGCTGGGCCTCGTCGGTTTTCAGCTTCAGGTTGGAGGCGATCAGGTCGGCCAGCTTGCCCGGATCCTCCAGGCTTTCCAGAATGGCGTCTATTTCGGCCGACATCTCGCCGCGCAGGGATAAAATCTTTTCACACTGTTCCCGGACGCTGCGCATCAGGGCTTCGGTTTCAATATCGACGGTCTCGGGCGGGAGCTCTTTTATGACTTCAAGCTTTACCCTGTAACCACCCGTTTTTTCAATATACTGAACAATGGTTGCCTTGGCGATTCCCTGGACCAGGATTTTCAGGTTGCCCTCGGGCAGTTTAAGCATCCTCAGAATCTTTCCCACGGTCCCCACCCGGTAGATGTCATCCGGGGAGGGCATCTCATCCATGGGGTTTTTCTGGGTGGCCAGCATGAGAAACTTGTCGGCGCCGGCCATGGCCTCCTCCACGGCATGCACTGATTTCTCCCGCCCGATGAACAGAGGCAGGACCATGTCCGTGAAAATTACCACATCCCTTACCGGCAAAAGGGGAAGTTCTTCAGGTATCTCCGGATTCTCATCCTGTTCTTCAATGATACTTATAAGGTCGTCTCTGTCAGTTTCACCCATCTTGTTCTCCTTCCTGCGTCAGAGGATGGGGTATTATAATGCAGATTTGCCTTTTTACAACGCCATTATTGCTTTTTGCGGCCAAAGACCTTAAGATTCGAGTGCAAAACCGGCAGCGTGCGGGAAAAAACCCGTTTGAATATAAACAGCCTGGCGCGGGGAAGCGTAATGGTACCGGAATACCTGATCGGCGGGATTCTCTTTGTTTTTGGCGCCTGTATCGGCAGCTTTTTAAATGTCTGCATATACCGCCTGCCCCTGGGCCGGTCGATTGTGTTTCCGCCTTCCTCCTGCCCCCAGTGCAAACGGCCCATCGCGCCATGGGACAACATGCCCATTGTCAGTTATCTGCTGCTTCTGGGCCGCTGCCGGCACTGCCGTATGCCCATCTCCATGCGCTATCCACTGGTGGAAGCCATCACCGGCTTTTGTGCCACGGCGGTTTACCTCAAGTATGGTCTTACATTAGAAGGCCTTGTTTTTTTTATTTTTATTGCGGCGCTGATCGTGGTGATTTTTATCGATATCGACTACCAGATTATTCCGGATGTGATTTCCCTGCCCGGGATTCCCGTCTTTTTCCTGGCCTCGGCCTTTATTACGTCCACGACGGTGGCCGACTCGCTGCTGGGTATTCTGGCCGGCGGCGGCAGCCTTCTGATCGTGGCTGTGACCTACCGTATGATCACCGGCAAGGAAGGCATGGGCGGCGGAGACATCAAGCTGCTGGCCATGATCGGGGCCCTGTGCGGGTGGAAAGGGGTGCTGTTCACCATTTTTGTGAGCTCTCTTACAGGGACCCTTGTGGGTATGGCCATCATGGTGGTAAAGGATAAAAACATGAAGCTGGCCATTCCTTTCGGGCCGTTTCTCTCCCTGGGTGCTATTGTCTATATTTTCTACGGGCCCGAACTGTTGAACTGGTATCTGAACATGCTGCGACCGTGAACGGTCGGGAGGAAACATGGAAGAACTGAAGGCGTTGTCTGTGCTGGACGGGCGGTACGCAAAGATGGTCAGCGAACTGGGCGATCTTTTTTCCGAGTACGGGCTGATCCGTCACCGGGTGCGTGTGGAAACCGACTGGCTTGCGTTTATGGGCCGGGAACTGTGCCTGTTCGACCTGGATGAAAATGGGGAGAAGGCCGTGGCCGCCATTGCCCGGGACTTTAACGAACAGGGCGCCCGCCGGATAAAAGAGATCGAAAAGACCACCAACCACGATGTCAAGGCGGTTGAGTATTACATCAAGGAGCGGCTTGACGGGGCAGGCCTTTCAGCCATTCGGGAGTGGACCCATTTCGCGTGCACCTCGGAAGACATCAACAACACCGCTTACGCCCTGATGATTCGCCAGGGCCGGGAGATGGCGGCCGAAACCCTGGGCCGGGTTCTGGAGACGATCGAGTCTCTGGCCCGGCAGTACAAGGGGATACCCATGATGTCCCGGACCCATGGGCAGCCGGCCACGCCCACCACCGTGGGAAAGGAGCTGGTGAATTTCGCCTGGCGACTTCGGCGGGAACTGGCCCGGCTCAACGACGCGCCCATTGAAGCCAAGTTCAACGGGGCGTCTGGCAACCTGAACGCCCACGCCTTTGTGTTTCCGGAAATCAACTGGATTGACGCGTCCCGGCGGTTCCTTTCCCAGGTCCTCAAGGTGGAGCCCCTGCTGTTTACCACTCAGATCAATCCCTACAGCTACATCGCCGAACTGCTTCAGATCATGATCCGGGTGGCCGCCATCTTCATTGACCTGGACCGGGATATGTGGGGATACATTTCCCTGGGCTATTTTTACCAGAAACTCAAGGAAGGGGAGGTGGGGTCCTCCACCATGCCCCACAAGGTCAACCCCATCGATTTTGAAAACAGTGAAGGCAACATGGGAGTGGCCATCGCCCTGATGGAACACCTCTCGGTCAAACTCCTGCAATCCCGTTTTCAGCGGGACCTGTCGGACAGCACCGTGCTTCGCAATCTGGGCGCGGTGTTCGGCTACTTTGTGATCGGCATGAAAAATTGTTTGAAGGGACTACATAAAATTGATATAAACAGGAACCAGATCACCGGGGACCTTGCCGCCACGCCGGAACTGCTGGCGGAACCCCTGCAGACCGTGATGCGGGTTTTCGGGGAGGAGAACCCCTATGAAAGGCTGAAGGCCCTTACACGGGGGAAACAGGTGTCATCCGAAGACTTCAGGACGCTGATCGACTCCCTGACAAAGGTGCCGCGTGCCCACAAGGAAAGAATGCGATCTCTTTCCTGTGATACCTACACCGGCATGGCCGAGCGGCTGGTGGATCTCTACTTTAAAACAACTTAAACATATGGATGGAAGCATGAAAACAGTTCTGTCGCGGGCCGGTCTTTGTCTGATGATCGTCATGGTGTCGTACCTGCCTGTTTTTGCCGCTCCGGATGCCGGGAGCAGGGCAAAGGGGCAGATACTTTTCGACACGGGGGTTTTTCTTTACGAAAACGGCGACCATGAGGCCGCCGGCGAGCGGTTCGCACAGGCCCTTGCAACCGACGCGGCCAACCCCTTTTACAACTATTACATGGCCAGGGTGTACATGGAGAAGCAGGAGTATCCCAAGGCGGTGGTGCACCTCGACCGGGCCCGCTCTTCCGGGCAGGAGATACCGGGTATGGCCTTTGACTGGGCCATGGTGCATTACCGGCTGGCGGACTATGCCACCGCGGCACGGCTTTTCGGCGTGGTGTCCCAGACCGAGCCGGACAACGCCATTGCCCGTTACTATGAAGGCGTTTCCCAGTACCGGCAGCAGGAGTATGACAAGGCGCTTGTCTCTCTTCAGAATGCCGGCGCCATGAACAGCTCCGTCAAGCCCAACGCCGCCTACTATGTGGGCATGTGTTATCTGGGAAAGGGCGATACGGCCCGGGCACGGGAAAACTTCGCCTATGCGGCGGACAATGCCACGGATCCGCAGACCCGGAACGCGGCGGCCGCGCAGCTGAAAGCCCTTTCACAGAAGGTCCGGCAGGGAAAACGTTACGGCCTGACGGCGAAAGTGGAGGCTGAGTTTAACAACAACGTGCTGCTGGAGCCGGCTGATAATGAAGCGCTCTATTCCAACGAAGATGACTGGGTTTTCACGGGCCTTCTGTCCGGGAACTACGATCTGATAAGGGCCGGAAACTTTGCGGCGGGCCTGGGTTATACGCATTCTCAGTCCTGGTATGCCGATCTGAGCGAATACGACCTGATCGGGAGCAGAGGCGATGTCTATGCGCGTTACCAGGCGGGCAGATACAGAGCGGCGCTTTCATACCGGCCGGCCTATTACTGGATCAACGAAGAAAGTTACCTCATGCGGCATGAAATCCGGCCGTCTGTCACCGCGAAGCTCTCCGACGCACTCCGGACCTCCCTGACCTATGCCTACAAACGGGACAACAACATGTTCAATAACGACCGGGACGGGCACATCAATGAAGGGATGTTGAGGCTGATTTATGCCATACCCGGCGGCATCGGGGATCTGCTGGCGGGCGCCGGTTATGAAGTCAATTCGGCAACCCATAATGATTATGATTACGATGCGGTGAAAACCGAGCTGGCGGCAAAACTTTATCTTCCCTGGCGCTCCGCCGTGACCCTGGCAGGGGAGGGCCGGTTCAGAGAGTACGACCATGTGGATTCCATTTACGGTGTGGCGCGCGACGACAACCGGTACCGGGGATCCGTTGTATTTGAAAAGGATCTGTATCAGGAGATACTTTCCGTGGGTGCCGGATACACCTATACGGATAATGATTCCAATATCAGTGATTATGAATACCGCAGCCATGCGTTCAAGGTGTTTGTGAACGCCCGTCTGTAAAGACTTTTGCCGATGGCGTTCCGGAAAGACAGAAGATGAGGATGTATATACCG
>JBMORB010000238.1:0-2306 GCA_049320925.1 Thermodesulfobacteriota bacterium
TCAAAGCCATTGGATGCACAAAGAAAGCCGATCTGCTGGCCCATGGTGCCGGCCCCCAGCACCAGGACTTTTTTAATCTGATCCGCCTTGACGATTTCCATGTGTTGATCTTTTCTCCACGAGGCCTTCCGGAAACTCCGGGCAGAAGACCGGTTACGGGTTCCCTCGGAATGCTTTTATGAAATTTTACGTATTTTATCAAGCCTTTTATAAGGGACAGCGTTCATTAACCCTATAGTACTTGACACCAAGGCCCATTCGCCGGATATACTGATTCCGCAAGTCCGGGTCTATAATGAAAACAAGGAGTCCTGAAATGAAGAGACTTTGTATTGTCATGCTGGGGGCTGTTCTGCTTTTCCCCCTGCCGTCTTTCCTCCATGCCCAGGAGTTCGGAAAAATCCGCGCGCTGCAGCAGCGGGCCGATACCGTGGTCCGGCAGAAGAACGGGTTTGTGGCCCGGGTGCTGGCTTCCTACGGGATTCCGCACCAGGTGAACGAACAGGGGGTGGTGGTCCGCATTCAGGTGGATAACCGCTGGTATGATGTCACCGCCATTGAAATTGTCCCTCTGCTGAAAGAGGGCGCCGGCACGCCCCGTCAGGTCACGGCTCATGAACTCTACTTTTTCACGGCGGAAGGGGTCCTCGACCTGATTTCAGAGTTGACGATCCGGTAAGCGGCAAGGCGCGGGACAGAGTGGCTGTTGCCGTGGCTGCGCGCCTGCCTGTTACCCTTTGCGTTTTTCCATCAGCTCGATAAAGCCTTCGATCCGGGTCTTGATCTGCTCTTCGGAAAAGGCCCTCGGGTCGTTCATGTCGCACTGAATGATCAGCACCGGTATGCCGCACTCCTGCTGAAGGGCGTTTTTCAGGTCTATCATGCCGGTGCTCGACGGCCGGCACGACAGGTTTTCGTGAAGGATCACCCCGTCGATGCGGTACTCGCTGACCGCCTGCTTGAAGTAGGCGATCCGTTTTTCAAGATTGTAGGAGTAGGGCACGTCCATCATGGCCCGGGCCACATGCCGCAGGGTCTCGGCGTATCCCATGCTCACGGGTTTGGGGGGGGCAAAGGAAAAGGTGTAGGGTTCATAAACAACAACGGCGCCGTACCGGGCCAAATCGTACATGAACCGCATCCGGTACCAGAAGGGAATCCCTTCGAACATCAGCCGGTAGCGCTCCTTCCCTGTCAATGTGCCTTTGCCCTGCTCGGCCCGCTGCCGGATATCGGCCAGGATCTTCTCAAAGAATTTGATGCCGGAGCGTGCCCCGGGCATGACCACCAGGGGGAAAAACGAGGCCGAAGTCTCGGCCATGCCATAAGGGGAAGGAACGCACTTGCGGTACTCGTATATATCCCGCCACAGGACGCTCAACTGTTCGGATTTTTCCGCTGCCCGGACCATCCGGTCGATGTTCGGCTCTTTTCCCGTGTGCTTTTTGACAAAGTCGAAAAATTCATAGAACTGCTCCACCAGGTAGGTCACGTATCCCTCGATGGTGCGTTCGTCCGTGCCGCTGACGATCTTGGGGCAGTCGAAGACAAACAGGGGCACGTCCAGCTTTTCCGCCTGAACCTGGAACCACTTCCAGTGGGTGTCGCAGATGGTGTTGGTGCAGGTGATGATGTCCGGCCGGGCGATGCCGCCGTGTTTCAGGGGCGCCTGCGTATCCACAGCGCCGATGTTGGTTTTGCAGTAGGAGCACAGGTCCCGGGAATAGCCCATGCTTTCGGCGTGCTCGATCAGCCGGCGGGACTGTTTCTGGGCCGCGGCCACGGTGGCCATGTTTTCCGGATGCAGGGGGAAGATATCGAGCCCCAGCAGCAGTTCAATGGGAAACCCGGCGCAGGTCCAGGCGGTTTTTTTCCACGGCAGCAGGGTGTAAAGCTTGCCCGTGAGAAAATACCAGGTCATGGGCCACCGAAGGTCCTTGGCGTGGGGCAGGGTTTCGACCCGGACAGGGGCCGTCTCGTCCATGGCAGGGGGAGTTGTTTTTTCAGCGTTCATCTCTGTCATCATCCCAGGTCATTGTTGTCCAAAAACGGTTTTAACCATGGTGTCACATCTTTTGATCTGTTTATCCAAATCGCTATCGGTATCGAAATCGAATTTTAGATGCGGTGGTTTTTCTAAAATTATTCTCTCTTTTTTTTATCCGTGTGCTTTTCTTGCCGCCAAGAAAAGTACCAAAAGAAGCGCGCCCCGCGGCTTGGCCTTCGGCTTCCCTCGCGCAAGCGTTTTTTCGGCGCGGTCAGGAACTCGCCCGCCTGCGGCGGGCTCAAACAGCCTGCCCGCTTGT
>JBMORB010000239.1:0-2303 GCA_049320925.1 Thermodesulfobacteriota bacterium
GGCCTGAGCGAGGCCTATACCAGCAAGGGGCCGGTGTTCGTCGATGAAAAGTACTCGGCCTTTTTCACCAAGGAACCGGTCTACATAGAAGACATGCAGACCAGTTCTCTTTTGCACTATCCCGAGGCGGCCAGAAAAGAGGGGATCAAGTCCATGCTGTCGGTGCCCATCATGTACCGGAAAAACGTGGTGGGCCTGTTGCGCATGTACACGGACCAGGTCCGGCACTACCATGAAGAGGACGTGGACTCCATCTGCACCCTGGCCCTTCAGCTGGGCGTGGTGCTGGAGAAAAACGGGCTGCAAAACTTTCTCGAGGGTGTCAAGGCGGCCATGGGAAACGTTCCGCCGCGGCTTTTGAAAGGGCTGCACTGATTGATGAAGGGCCCGCGAAAGATCGTTTCCGACACCTCGGATTTTTTCTCCATCGACAGCGGGGACGAACTGGTTGTCGAGGGCAGGCGATACGAGATCCTGGGGCATGCCAGGGAACTCCGGTTCGGCATCGAGGACCCCAAGTTCTGGGTGAAGCGGGCCATTGACCTGGACACGGGCCAGCGCAAGATCATCAAGCTGGCCTATTTTGAGTCGTTCGAGGCGACCCTGGGCGGGGTCAAAATCCGGTGTTTCCGGGATCCCGAAAAAGAGGGAGCCATATTGAAGCTGGTCAAGGGCCATCCGCTTTTCATGCAGGGGGAGGTGTTTCACGATCCTAAAAAAAACAACATCCGGGTGCTCGATATCGTGCACGGCCCGACCTTTCTTCAGTACATCGGGTCGCTGCGCATGCCCTACGAAACCTATTTCCGGGAGCAGCTTCCCGGCATTCTGGAAAAACTGATCAGGGCGTTTGCGGCCATCGGCCTGCTCCATGCCAACGGACTGAAGCACGGCGATATCCGCAATGACCATCTGATCGTTGAGCATAAAACCGGCAATTTCGTCTGGATCGATTTTGACTATGATTTCGAAGCCACGGAAAACCCCTTCGGCCTCGATATTTTCGGCCTGGGCAACATTCTGTGCTATGCCGTGGGCAAGGGGTTTCATACCTATTACGACATTACCAACGACCGGTACGCCTACAAAAACCTGGCCGGCAACCTGGAGCCCGATGATTTTGCGCTGCTCGATCCGCGGCGGTTTATCAACCTTGCCAAGCTTTACCCTGTGATCCCGGAGATGTTAAACGGCATTCTGATGTTTTTTTCAACGGGCGCCACCATTTATTATGAAACGGTGGACGAGATCATCGAGGACCTGCGCTGGTTCTTGGACAATCTACCCCGTTAAGCCGTTATGGCGGACATGGGATGGAGCAGGAGGTGAACCTTGATATCCATACTTTTCGCGGTCAACGATTCGGCCAGTTCAAAAGCCGCGGTCGCGTATCTGGCCGGTCTGCCCCTCTGCCCGGATCAGATCCGGGTGCGGCTGATTCATGTTTTTCGGAAACCCTCCTCCAGCGAGGAACTGATGGGCAAAAAGTTCATGGCCGAGCAGACCGCCCGGTACCAGGCCGTTCTGGATGACGCAAAGGCCCAGCTGGTGAAGGGCGGCTTTCTGCCGGAGCTGATCGACACCGAACTGGTGTCGGACCCCTACGACACCATCAGCGACGGCATCATGGATCTTTTTTCAAAGGGGGATTACAACATGGTGGTGATCGGCCGGAAACGGATGTCCAAGGCCGAAGAGTTCGTGCTGGGCGATCCCAGCGTCAAGCTGGTGCGTTCCCTGGAGGGGGCCGCCATTGTCGTCATCAGGTCATGACATTGTTGTCCAAAAACGGTTTCAACCATGGCGGCCCATCTTTTGATTTGTTTATCCAGATCGAAATCGGTATCGAAATCGAAATCGAATTTCCCATACGGTGGTACTCTTAAAAAATTATCCCCTCTTTTTGTTTCCCCGTGTTTTTTTGCCGCCAGGAAAAGTGCCAAAAGAAGCGCGCCGCAAAGGGCGAAAACGGTCATTAACGCCCGTGATGAAATTTAAAACCCCTTTCCCTGGGGGGACTTTGTTTCGGGTTTTATTTTCAAAATTTGAACTTTTTACGAAGCCGTCTGTGTTTTAATTTTTTACGATGGCATCAAGCTGTGCGCGGCTTTTGCGTTTTCGCGGTGAATGGTGATGCTCAGGGGATGTCTTATTTTCCCGCACCGGTTTTATCGGTCAGCACAAAGACCGCGTCATCGGTTTCCACGGCCGGCCAGTAGCGGCGGACGCGCAGGGTGGCCATGTCGGCGCCCGCGGCAAAAATCATTTCATGGGGAATCTCAAAGTCACCCACGGTGAGGGGG
>JBMORB010000240.1:0-2298 GCA_049320925.1 Thermodesulfobacteriota bacterium
AGGGTCCGGGAGTAACAGGCCGAGCAGGGGATGACCATTTCGGCCAGTCCGGACTGTGAGGCAATGCCCAGGTTCCGGGCCGGCATGGCAATGGCCAGAAAATCATCGGTCTTGCCGGCCGACGTGGCGCCGCAGCAGTTCCAGTCTTCCAGTTCCCTGAGCTTCACCCCGAGCCTGTCGAAGACCAGCCGGGTCTGGTGGTCGTAAAGCGCGGAAGATTGTCTCAGCGAACATCCCGGGTAGTAGGCCAGTTCCATGACAGACCTCATGAATGTGTGGTGGTTTTCGCTTCTTTGTGAAGCCGCTTGATTTCGTTTCTGCCTCTGGCGGACAGGAACCCGAAGTGCATGCGGCCCAGCCGGAACATGGCCAGCGCCAGTTTCAGCTGCCGGGTCACCTCGTCGATAAGAGCTTTAAAATCCATTTTCTTCAGGTCCGCGGCGGTGTTTTTCATTTCATAGGCGGCCATGAACTCGGTTTCATTGACCCGGCCCCATCGAACGCCGGACCCGACAAAGGCGTCGTGGAAATGGACCACTTTGGGGTGGGGGGAGGGCAGATGGGCCTCCTTGGCCATTTTTTTGAGCGTTTCGGTGATGCGGCCGGTCTGAATGCCGTTGGGGCAGCGGATGCCGCAGGTGTAGCAGGAAACGCACTTCCAGATCAGTTCGTTGTTCAAGGCGGTCTGCCGGTCGCCGGTCAGGATCGTTCGAATCAGACGGTCCGGGGTAAAGAAGTCTGTTTCGTCTCCCACCGAGCAGGCCCCGGCGCAGCGGCGGCACTGGTAACAGGCAAGCAGGTTCTGTCCGGAACGATCCATGACTTCTGTGATCAGGGGAGAGGCCACTTCCGGCGCTACCTCAATGGCGGATGCCGTCATGATTAGCTCCTTGGTTGTGTGGTGTGTGAAGGCTGATGAAGCGGGCTTTCGGAGGGATATTATGAAAAACAGGCCGTGGCCTGTGCTGTTTTATCCTGAAAACGCCGTTTCATCGATGGGACGCCGTTCCTTGATGATAGTGATATATCGGGGAAAGGGGATGTGTCAAGCAGGATTTTCCCCCATCCAACCCGGTTCGAAATCGGTATCGGTATCGGTATCGATATCGGGATCGAGACGCAACCGTCAGCATGGGCTTTTCAGGAGATACGATCCACGGCGCCCCTCGCCAGGTTTTGTAAAATTTTTGTAAAAAACCTAAATCCGCTGTCCCGTTTATTATTCATCATATATAAGGGGCGGACCAACCGGCCGGCTGTTACCGGATGGGGTAAACCGTCTGAGAGGTCGACAGACAAGGCCTGCGGGCTGATTGATTAAGGAGTAGAAAGGATCGATATGACTGGTGGTTCTGTTTTCGGCGTGGTGCGCGGATCGCTTTCCATGCTTTTTTACGTGGTGAATACGGTGTTCTGGTGCATCCCCCTGTACATCATCGCTATTATCAAGTTTCTCGTGCCGGTCCCCTGGTTTCGGCGGGTGTGCAACCGGCTGCTGATCGCGGTCTCCTTTTCATGGATTTTTTGTAACAATATGAATCAGAATATTTTCACCCGGACCCCGGTCATCGCGTCTGGCCTGGAAGGGCTGGACAGGGAGGGCTGGTACCTGGTGGTGAGCAACCATCAGAGCTGGGTGGATATTCTCGTGTTGCAACGGGTTTTCTATCATCAAATTCCGTTTCTTAAATTCTTTCTCAAAAAGGAACTGATCTGGGTGCCCATTCTCGGTCTGGCCTGGTGGGCCTTGGATTTTCCTTTCATGAAGCGTTATTCGGGGGCGTTTTTAAAAAAATATCCCCACCTTAAGGGAAAGGATATCGAGATCACAAAAAAGGCCTGCCATAAATTTTCCACCATGCCGGTGTCGGTGATGAACTTCCTGGAAGGCACCCGGTTTACCAGGGGCAAACACGCCCGGCAGCAGTCACCCTATGCCCACCTGCTCAAGCCCAAAGCCGGCGGCATCGCCTTTGTTCTTGCCTCCATGGGTGAATCCTTGAAGCGCATCGTCAACGTGACCATCGTTTATCCGCCCGGGCCCAACAGCTTCTGGGATTTTGTGTGCGGCCGGATTTCCCGTATCCGGGTCCACGTGGAAACCCTTCCCATAACCGGAGAACTGATCGGCGATTATTTTGAGGACGAAGCCTTCCGGGACCGTTTTCAGGTGTGGGTCAATGACCTGTGGGAGGCCAAGGACCGGCAGATTCAAAAACTGCACGCTGAAAATAACGTTAATTGATCCAAACCGGTTTGTTTCTTAGGGCCGGGCCGGCAGTGAAAACTGTCCGGTCC